>RFXE01000012.1 GCA_009921785.1 Alphaproteobacteria bacterium | reverse complement strand
AATTATCATTTCGAAGCGGAGATGGTGGTCGCGTTGCATAAAGGGGGACGTGACATCAAGGAAACTGATGCTCTTGCGCATGTTTTCGGTTATGCCGTCGGTCTCGATATGACGCGGCGTGATCGTCAAGACGAAGCGAAAGCGCAAAAGCGTCCGTGGGAGATCGCAAAAAGTGCTGATCTCTCCGCGCCCATCGGCCCGCTACATCCCGTTGCATCAATCGGCCATCCGCATAAAGGCTCGATCGCCCTGAGTGTGAACGGTATCGTCAAACAGAATGCTGATCTCGCCGACATGATTTGGTCAGTCGCTGAGCAGATTTCTATTCTCTCAACCTATTTTGAATTGAAGCCGGGTGATTTAATTTTTTCCGGAACGCCTGAAGGTGTGGGTGCCGTAACACGCGGCGATCACATGAATGTATCGATTGCCGGTCTCGGTCACATTGATCTTCGTGTCGTGTGAGGACTCTATCGACCTTGTGTGAGAACGAGTTTCAAAGCAAAGGCCGACATGATGCCGGCCATGCTATAATCGAAATAGCGCATCGCACGGGGTGACGATTGCATAAAGCCAGTCACTCGTTCAGCAACGAGAACAATTAAGGCATTGGTCGGAATACCGATCAACAAAAATAAAATGCCGAGAAATAAAAGTTTACCTGACGCATGCGGATCGCCTGCATCAATAAACTGAGGAAGAAATGTTACAAAAAATACGATGACTTTAGGGTTCGTGAGGTTGATCCCCACGCCTGTAAGAATTGTCGCGCGAATCGATTGCTGCGGCACGCCCTCGCGATCCACGGAGAAGGCTGAGCCATGGCGCAAGGCGCCATAAGCAAGCCATAAGAGATACAGCCCGCCGACAATTTTCAAAATCAGAAAGGCCGTGGCACTTGCCGCAAGAAGGGCTGAAAGACCGAAAGCGGCCAATGTCATATGAACCACCATACCGCCGGCCACCCGTCACCGTGCGCGATAAAAACAACGCCATATCCGGCCCCGGCGTAATGGCGAGCGCAAAGCTCGCCAATGAAAAGCCGAGAATGGTTCCGAGCGAGGGAATGAAATCAAAAGACATGAAAAACCCATGAGAAAAAGCGCGCGGCCCACTCTAAGGCCGCGCGCTCTTCTATGTAAATCCGAAACCGATGATGGGATGGATAATGCTTGAGATCAATTCAAGCGCGCGCCCCTAGGTGGCCGCTCCGTCGATAAGGCATGGTCGCCAATAACCAGCCCTAAAGGTCCAGCCGAAATCGGAACATGATCACCATCTTTTACCGCGCCCGAGAGTATGAGTTCGGCCAAAGCGTCCTGCACATTTTTTTGAATGACGCGCTTCAAAGGGCGTGCGCCATAAGCGGCGTCATAGCCTTTTTCAGCCAGCCACTCCCGCGCATCTGCTTTAAGTTCAAGAACGATCTTTCGATCAACAAGAAGCGCGTCCAACCGCTTCATTTGGATATCGACGATCGCACCCATCTGATTGCGCTTAAGGCGATGGAACAGAATTATCTCGTCAACGCGGTTCAAGAATTCTGGTCTGAAATGCGACCGCACAACGCCCATCACTTCTTCGCGGACTTCATCCGAATCATGGCCTTCACCCTGATTGACGAGATACTCAGCGCCGAGATTCGACGTCATGATGATCAGCGTATTGCGGAAATCGACAGCGCGGCCTTGGCCATCGGTCAATCGACCGTCGTCAAGCACTTGCAATAAGACGTTAAAGACATCCGGATGCGCCTTCTCGATTTCATCAAAGAGAATGACTTGATAAGGCCGACGCCGCACGGCTTCCGTCAACGCGCCGCCTTCCTCATAACCGACATATCCAGGAGGTGCGCCGATCAAGCGCGCGACTGAATGTTTCTCCATGTATTCCGACATATCGATACGGACCATCGCTGTCTCATCATCAAACATATAAGAGGCAAGTGCTTTCGTGAGTTCTGTTTTACCAACGCCCGTGGGGCCTAAGAACATAAAAGACCCAATCGGGCGATTAGGATCTTGCAAGCCCGCGCGCGCACGACGGATCGCGGTTGAAACGGCAATCACCGCTTCTTCCTGACCGACAACACGTTTGCCGATCTCTTCTTCCATGCGCAAAAGCTTTTCTTTTTCGCCTTCGAGCATTTTATCAACGGGCACACCGGTCCAGCGTGAAACCACTTGCGCGACATCATTGGCGGTCACAGCTTCCGCCAACATTGCGCTTGTGCCGCTAGCCCCTTCATTCGCAGCGAGTTTCTTTTCCAAATCTGGAATCAAGCCGTAAGCCAGTTCGCCCGCTTTTTGATATTCACCCTTGCGTTGTGCGATGGCGAGATCATTGCGGGCGTGTTCGAGTTGCTCTTTAATCTTCTGCGCAGCGCCCAGTTTGTCCTTTTCGCTTTTCCATCTTTGCGTGAGCGATGAGGATTTTTCCTCAAGATCGGCGAGCTCGACTTCAATTTTACCGAGGCGGTCTTTCGAGCCTGCATCCGTCTCTTTTTTCAGAGCTTCTTGTTCGATACGAAGCTGGACGATACGACGATCAAGCTCATCAAGTTCTTCGGGCTTTGAATCAACCTGCATACGCAGACGTGCTGAGGCTTCATCAACAAGATCAATCGCTTTATCGGGCAAGAAACGATCCGTAATATAACGGTTTGATAACGTAGCCGCCGCTACAATCGCAGCATCGGTGATGCGCACACCGTGATGGAGTTCATATTTTTCTTTCAAGCCACGAAGGATCGATACCGTATCTTCAACCGTCGGCTCGCTAACAAAAATCGGCTGAAAGCGGCGCGCTAACGCTGCATCTTTTTCAACATGTTTGCGATATTCATCAAGCGTTGTGGCACCGACGCAATGGAGTTCACCGCGGGCGAGGGCGGGCTTCAAGAGGTTTGACGCATCCATGGCGCCATCGGCTTTTCCGGCGCCAACAAGTGTATGCATTTCGTCAATAAAAAGAATGATCCCGCCTTCGGCAGAAGTCACTTCTGAGAGAACAGATTTCAGCCGCTCTTCAAATTCACCGCGATATTTTGCGCCTGCAATCAACGAGCCCATATCAAGCGAGAGAAGTTTTTTGTCCGCGAGGCTTTCAGGCACATCACCATTGATAATGCGCAACGCCAATCCTTCCGCAATCGCGGTTTTGCCAACGCCGGGCTCGCCAATCAAAACCGGATTGTTTTTCGTCCGGCGTGAAAGCACTTGAATGGCTCGACGAATCTCTTCATCGCGGCCAATCACCGGATCAAGTTTACCGGTGCGCGCAGCGTCCGTCAGATCACGTGTATATTTTTTGAGCGCTTCATAAGCATTTTCTGCTGTTGCATTATCTGCGGTGCGGCCTTTACGAAGTTCATTAATAGCATTGTTCAACGCTTGCGGCGTTACGCCCGCTTTAGCAAGAACTTGCCCGGCGTCCATATCTTTCTCTGTTGCGATGGCAAGCAACATGCGTTCGACCGTGACATAGGAATCGCCCGCTTTGGTCGCAATCTTTTGCGCGGTATCGAAAAGACGAACGAGATCGCGGCTCGCACCGGGTTGCGCGGCCGCACCCGAGACCTTGGCCTGGCGCGCGAGCGCGTCTTCAACGAGAGCTAAAGCCTGCTTGGCATTACCACCGCAACGTTGGATGAGACCCGCAGCCAATCCTTCCGAATCGTCAAGCAAGACTTTCAAAAGATGTTCGGGCACGAATTGCGGATGACCCTCGCGCATCGCGAGCATTTGCGCGGATTGGACAAAGCCTTTCGCGCGGTCGGTATATTTCTCGAAATCCATCAGTCACTCCTTTGGCCGCTGATCCCTCGCCTCAGTCATGAGCGCGGTGAATAGCTCCCTACAAACGCGGGACCCCCTTCGGGCGATCCCTTTCTTCAAGAGAGATAGGAAGGCGGAAGCGCGGGCGGAAGAGGGTCGGATACGGAGTCATCAAAATAAAAGGGAGGCCGGAGCCTCCCTAAAATGACACATATCATTTGGTGATCAGTTATTCGCCCTGAACGCCGTCCTCATCGGACCGGGCACGCGGTGGACGACCGCGACGGCGCACGCCGATGGGCGCATTGAAATCACCTGCATCATTCGATGCGGGGGTTTCATGGGCGCTTGGCGCGTTGTCCGCTTCAATCGGCGCGCTGCGAACAGGCGTTGTAATGAAAGACGGCAAAACCGGTTGTTCCGATTCAAGTGGCATCGGCTGAGGCTGACGCTGAAAACGGTCTTCGCGCGGCTGGAAGCTCCGGTTCTCGCGCGGCTCGCGCTGTTCACGCGGCTCACGATGATCCCGTTGCTCACGCTGTTCGCGTGGCTGAAATCCGCGCTGCTGATCGCGATCACGGAAATGAGGACGCAGTCCGCGCCCTTCGCGCGGCACGAAGTCACGCGGCTGCTCGTCACTACGGGTCTCGTCATCGCCGCCATTTTGCTGCGCGGAAAAACCGCGCGGCTCAACTTGGGGGCCGGAAGCCATTGAGGGTTGCTCGTCATCCCCCTCATCGCCCTCACCTTCGGTCTGATCAAAGCCGCGATAGCCGGGATTCTGCAGGCGGAATTGCTCCTGCGCAGCGGCAATCAAGCGGAAATAATGTTCGGCATGCTGGAAATAGCTCTCAGCCTGCACATGGTCGCCTGTTGCCTGCGCATCACGCCCGAGCTGGAGATATTTCTCGGCAATATTCTGCGCCGTTCCCCGAACTTTTACATCGGGACCATTCGACTCATAGGATCTCGTCAGCGGGTTCGGCCCTTTACCGCCTCCGCCGCCTCCGCCACCGCCCCGGTTACGGCCCCGCATGCGCTTGTTCTGATGGTTCGGTCTCATCGAGAGTCCCTTGTTTGCCGATCAATTTTGGATCGGACTTGGCGAGATAACTTGGTCAAATGGGGTGAAATTTCGAAGTTTGGACCAGATAGGTCTTCCTGTGGCGCATCTGGCGCCGCATTCTCAGGAGCAAGCCTTCAGGCTCTTTAAGGTCCTATGCCCCTAAGGGACCGACCACGCTCAATTGTTTCAGGACAGGGAAGTCGTCCAAGCGAAGCTCCAAACGCTTCGAAACCTAATCGGTCGACGACAACGAGATTGTGTCTACACGGAACCCCCTCAAACCGCAATTGTAAAAAACCACAATCCAAAGGCTTGCTGTCCTGAATCGGGCGGCGCTCAAGGCCGCCGGAGAACGATTGCGCGCGGACGGGCACCAAAATCGGCGAAGGGGCCCTCAATCTCATAACCTCGTTCGCCATAGATTGCTGGTACCGATTCGGCCTGATCCGATCCAATTTCGAGCGCGACCACGCCGCCGGCCGCGAGAAGCGCCGGTAAGGCATCAGCAATCGCGCGATAGGCCTCAAGCCCATCCTCTCCGCCGGAGAGTGCTAAACGCGGATCATGGACACGCACTTCGGGCTCTAACGTATCGATGATGGATTCAACGATGTAAGGCGGATTCGAAACGATGAGATCAAATGGCCCCGTAATACCCGCGCCCCAGTTTGCCTCTTGAAAAGAAGCGCGATCCGCCACGCCATTCCGTTCTGCATTATGACGCGCGATGGTGATGGCTTCTGGCGCGATATCAACACCGACACCGTGAGCGCCTTTCATTTCATGTAAGAGCGAAATCAAAAGACATCCTGATCCCGTGCCGAGATCAAGAACACGAAGACCGTCATTGTTATGACGACGTTCTTTCAAAGCAATGAGAGCTGCGGCGACGACTGTTTCACTATCCGGGCGCGGCACTAAACTCTCGGCAACGAGCGTAAAGGGTAAGGACCAGAATTCCCACTCACCCAAAATACGAGCAACGGGAACACGCGTGATACGCTTTGCAACATGATCTTGTAGAATGCGCGCCGCATCCGAACCTAATGACGCGCGGGGTTCACGCAAAAGATCCATATGTTCGATGCCGACCGCATGAAGGAGAAGCAACCGCGCGTCACGTTGTGCGGTTTCGATGCCGACACCTCGAAACACCTCGCCCAAATGTTTGAGCGCTTCGACACGTGTCATTGACTCTGAAATGCTCATCACAACTCCTCGGCGCCAAGCAACGCCGCTTGATGTTCGGCAATCAAAGGCTCGATCACATCATCGAGCGCAGTTCCCGCAACAATTTCCGGCAATTTATAAAGCGTCAGATTGATGCGGTGATCAGTTAATCGCCCTTGTGGGAAATTATAGGTCCGAATGCGTTCTGACCGATCACCAGACCCAACCTGGCCACGTCTTTCAGCCGCCTCAGCATCAGCGCGCTTTTGCCGCTCGCGATCATATAAACGCGTCCGCAACACATCCATTGCTTTCGCGCGATTACGATGTTGAGAGCGTTCGTCTTGCATCATCACGACAATCCCTGAGGGCACATGCGTAATACGAATCGCGCTTTCAGTTTTGTTGACGTGCTGACCACCTGCACCACCCGCACGCATGGTTTCAATCACGAGATCCTTATCATCAATGGCAACATCAACGGCTTCGGCGATAGGCAGAACGGCAACCGTTGCAGCGGATGTATGAATGCGGCCTTGTGTTTCCGTATCAGGCACGCGTTGAACGCGGTGCACGCCACTTTCAAATTTCAAACGACCGAAAACACCTGCGCCATGCAATTCGGCAATGATTTCTTTATAACCGCCCATAGTCCCTTCAGAGGCCGATAAAATTTCAACCGTCCAGCGTCGCAAGCCTGCATAGCGCTCATACATACGAAATAAATCGCCAGCAAAAAGCGAAGCTTCATCGCCGCCTGTGCCCGCACGTACTTCGAGAATGGCGCCGCGTTCATCGGCGGCATCTTTAGGCAAAAGCAAGAGTCGCAAGGCATGCTCAGATTCTTGGATATGCTGATCAGCATTGCGGCGCTCATCTTCTGCAAGCGCGCGCATCTCATTATCCGTCGCCGGGTCATTGAGGAGTGACTCAAGATCATCCCGCTCTTTCTCGGCGTGGCGCAAAGCGCGAATGCCTTCAACTACCGGATCGAGTTCGGATAATTCACGCGATAGCGCAACAAAACTCTCGGCATCCGGTCCACTGTTTAAGCGGTCCGTGACTGCGGCGTGGCGCGATAAAATCGCATCGAGTTTTTGAGAATTAAGAGCCATAATTTTAAATAATTTTGGAGACAGAAGAAGTGGCGGCGACAGGGGAAGAAGCGTCGCTAAACCGGAATACCGTTCGCTTGCGCAAAAGATTCGATTTGCGGACGCAAGCTCGGCGCGCCATTTGATTTTTCAAGAAGCGCGCCGATATGATTGGCGATGCTGTCTGCTTCAAGTTCAATCAACATCGCCTTCACGGGGCCGATGGAGGCGGGGGACATCGAGAGCGAACGATAACCTAAACCGATTAGTGTCATCGCTTCAATCGGACGTCCGCCCAACTCGCCACACAAGGTGACCGGGATACCCGCGCGCGCGCCTGCATCAGCAATCTTTTTCAAAGCTCGGAGGCAAGACGGGCTTAAAGGATCAAACCGCGCTGCCATCATCGGATTTTCACGATCTGCTGCAAACAGAAATTGCATCAGATCATTTGACCCAACGGACAGAAAATCCGCACGTTGAGAAATTTCATCTATCTCGAAAAGAAGCGAGGGAACTTCAACCATCACGCCGAGCTTGATGCTGTTCGGTAAACCATGCCCATAGCGCTCGAGATGATTGATTTCACGTTCAACAATGACTTTCGCACGATCAAATTCATCAACTGTCGCGACCATCGGGAACATGATCCGCAGATCATGACCTTTCGCAGCCTTCAGCATTGATCTTAATTGCGCGCGCAAAAGGCCGGGACGATCTAATCCGATGCGGATCGCACGCCACCCCAATGCCGGATTTTCTTCTTCACCCGTGCGCATATAGGGAAGAATCTTATCGCCACCGATATCAAGGGTACGGAAAGTTACGGGCTTTTTATGGGCCGCATCGAGTACGGTACGATAGAAGGCAATTTGCTCATTGGCATTCGGCATCCGTGTCGACACCATGAACTGCAATTCAGTCCGGAAAAGACCAATGCCCGCTGCCCCCGTATCTTCGATATGGGGCAAATCGATCAATAGACCCGCATTGAGATTGAGTGTGATGGCCACACCATCTTTTGTAATGGAAGGAACATCACGCAGGCTGCGATATTGTTCCTGACGACGAGCACGCAACCGCGCCTTTTCTTTATAGGCGGCTTCAATATCGGGTTGTGGGCGTACTTGAACTTGCGCAGCGCCGCCATCGACAATAATCGCATCACCGGCTTCAACAAGACCGGTGATATTTTCAACAGTACCGACGGCTGGAATGCCCAAGGCACGCGCCACAATCGCAATATGACTTGTCGGGCCGCCTTCTTCCAAAACAAGGCCGCGCAATTTCGAGCGGTCATAATCAAGAAGCGCGGCAGGACCCATGGAGCGCGCAATCAAGATCGCGTTGTCTGGTAAAATTACGCGACCATCAATCATATCGCGGCCAAGCAAACGATGAAGAAGGCGATTGGCCAATTCATCAAGATCATGCAGGCGCTCACGCAAATAGGGATCGGTTTGGCGTAACATACGCGCGCGATTGTCCGATTGGACACGTTCTACTGCCGCTTCAGCGGTCAAGCCCGTCTGCACCGCTTCGCGCAATCGCCTCGTCCAGCCAGGATCATTCGCAAACATCCGGTAGGTTTCAAGAACCTCACGATGTTCACCGCCATGAAGCACATCGCCACGATCAACGAGTTGATCAATTGAAGCACGAAGATCAGCAACCGCTTCATCAATACGTTTTTGTTCTTTGGCTGTGTCATCAGCAATCAAGTTTGAAATGACAACCCGCGGCTCATGCATCACTGCATAACCTAGGCCAACACCATCGGATAAAGGCTGGCCGGTCAGTGCGAGCGAGCGCGTGAACGCAATATCGGTTCCAGGACGTGCAAGTGATTTGAGTTCAGCTGCGGCAATGATCTCGGCGAGAACCATTGCGGTCGTTTGCAACGCTTCGACTTCTTCATCGGTGTAAAGCCGATGCGCGCGGTTCTGAACAACGAGAACGCCCAACGTATTGCCTGAACGTAAGACGGGCACGCCGAGGAAGCTCTGATAGATTTCTTCGCCCGTTTCCGGCCGATAAGAGAAGGCCGGATGATGTTGTGCATCTTGAACATTCAAGGGTTCAGCCTGATGCGCGATTAAGCCGACGAGGCCTTCGCCCGCCTTCATCGTCGTCATATGAACGGCTTCGCGCTTCAACCCTTCAGTTGCGAAGAGTTCGAGAGTGTTGTCAGCGCGCATCACATAAAAGGAGCACACTTCTGCGACCATATTGGCCGCAATCACTGTCACGATCTTATCAAGGCGTGCCTGTGCGCTAACCGGCTCCGCCATAACTTCGCGGAGACGGCGTAACAACACTCTCGGTCCACCGAGTGATGACCGCATGGCTCCGTTTCCCTCATCCGATTTCAATCGGAAAGCGCTTCCCGGCGCGAATCCCCGAAAGGATTGCGTTAAATCTTGCTTTAATCGTCTTTACGCAAAGTTGCAAAAGAGTCTGGATCAACCCAGATCCGCCAGACCTGCATCGAAAGGTCGCGCTTAGGCCTTGTCGAGACCATAGAGCGAATGCAGCGTGCGAACCGCCAATTCCGTATAGGCACTGTCTATCAGTACCGAGAATTTGATCTCGGAAGTCGTGATCGCGCGGATATTGACGCCTTTTTCCGCAAGTGCCTTGAAGGCCCGGGCAGCGACGCCCGCATGGCTACGCATACCCACACCGATGGCCGACACTTTCACAACGTCAGTTGCCCCTTGCAACGAAGCATAACCAATAGTGCCGCGCAGACCCTCAAGAATGGTCTTCGCGCGCTCAAAATCGGCGGTGGGTACCGTGAAGGTGATGTCGGTCGTGGTTGTATCGTCCGATACAACCTGAATGATCATGTCGACATTGATATTGGCGTCCGCGAGGGGAACAAAAATGGCCGCCGCGATACCTGGCTTGTCGGCCACACGTCGGAGCGTGATTTGGGCTTCGTCCTTCGAATAAGCGATGCCGGTGATGATTTGTTGTTCCACAATATCCTCCTCGCCGCAGATGAGGGTTCCGGGTTTCGGATCAGTTGGGTCATCGAAAGATGACCGGACATAAGTTGGCACCCGATGCGTCATTGCGAGCTCGACCGAGCGAACTTGCAGGACTTTGGCCCCCATCGAAGCCATTTCAAGCATTTCTTCAAAGGCAACTTTTTCAAGCCGCTGCGCCTTCGGCACGATCCGGGGATCGGTCGTATAGACGCCATCAACGTCAGTATAGATGTCACAGCGCTCGGCATTCAGTCCGGCGGCAATGGCAACTGCGCTCGTATCCGAACCGCCACGGCCCAAAGTGGTAAGGCGGCCCGTCTCGGCATGGATGCCCTGAAAGCCGGCAACAACCGCGACTTCCTTACGCTTGCGGAAACCGTCGATAATGCCGCTCCCGTCCATGCCGGAAATCCGCGCGGAACCATGGGCGTCATCCGTGTGAAGCGGGATCTGCCACCCCTGCCAGGATCGGGCGGGAATGCCGATATTCTGCAGCGCCAGAGCCAAAAGACCCGAAGTCACCTGTTCGCCTGAGGCGACAACGGCATCATATTCGCGCTGATCATAAAGCGGAGCGGCGTCTTTGCACCAGGCAACGAGCTCATTCGTCTTGCCCGACATCGCCGAAACGACCACGGCGACATGATAGCCGGCCTCGACTTCGCGCTTCACATGGAGCGCCACATTGCGGATCCGGTCGAGATTGGCGACCGAAGTTCCGCCAAATTTCATCACGAGGGTCTTCATCAGAACGGGAAACCGTCTTGAAACAAGGGCAAGAGCAGACTTGCGTCCAGCCGCTTGCCGGTTGAAAAAGGCGCACATCCATGGCGACGCAGGGGCCCTCTGTCAACCGGCTGAACCCCGCCGCCAATGCCGCAAGGCGAAGGACTTTCTGATGACATATGCCCAAGGCTCAACGATTGATCAGGACGAAGTGGCTCGTTTCGAGCGGATCGCGCAGACTTGGTGGGACGAAAAAGGGCCGATGGGCGTCTTGCACCGGTTCAACCCGGTCCGCTTACAGGTCATCCGCGGGCGGGCGCTGAAACGGTTCGGACGCGATGGCGACGATGGCAAGCCGCTGACCGGCCTTTCCGTTGTCGATATCGGCTGCGGCGGCGGTTTGCTCTGCGAGCCTTTGACCCGGCTTGGTGCGGATGTGACAGGCGTTGATCCCGCGCCGACAAATATCGAAGTGGCAAAACTTCACGCCGCGAAAAGCGGACTTGCGATCGACTATCAACAGACAACAATTGAAGCCCTTGTTGAAGAAGGCCATCGCTTCGACATTGTGCTCGCAATGGAAGTTGTCGAACATGTTGCCGATGTTGAGGCCTTTGTTGCCGCGTGTACGGCCGCCGTAAAACCGGGCGGCCTCCTCGTGATGGCAACATTGAACCGTACGCTCAAAGCCTTTGCGCTCGCGATTGTCGGCGCCGAATATATTTTGCGCTGGTTGCCGCGCGGTACCCATCAATGGGAAAAATTCGTGACGCCCGCCGAATTAACGCGCGCCATCGAACGCGGCGGTTTAACCATCGATTATCAAGCGGGCGTCGTTCTCAATCCGCTGACCAATCAGTGGAAATTATCGCGTGATATGGATGTGAATTATATGATGACGGCGACGCGCGATTAAGAGCATCGCGCGAAAAAGTGGCTTCCAGTTTTTTGATAAAAGCGATGCATTAAAAAACCTAGAGTAGTTAATTCGCATCATCAAAAGAAGGCGGCAGCGGCAACACGCCGATGCCTTCATCAAGTAATTCACGCGCATCGGCCAAAGTCGTGCGGCCATAAATCTGCTTTACGTCACTCTCACCAAAATGAATTTTGCGGGCCTCTTCTGCAAAATCCTCACCAACATCTTTCGCATCCTTAATCATCTCCGCGCGCAATTCGGCAAGACGCTGACGAAGTTCGCGCTCTTCATCGGAGATCAAAGAGGAAGAGACATCATTCATAAATTCAGCAGGAAGATCGGCTGGTACTTTATCAGTTCGGGCAACTGCGGGCGCCATAATCGCGCGATCGACTTTGTTGGTGCCGCAAATCGCGCAAGCGACGAAACCACGCTTCTTTTGTTTTTCAAAAGCGTCACTCGAAGGAAACCATCCTTCAAAATCATGGCCGTCATCACAGTGTAACTGATATTTGATCATGGCTGACCAGTGTTTACCTTTATCAGTTAAGAAACTCTAACCGGCGTCGGACGGGTGTGACGCAAGGCCGGAATGCGATTACGTGCTTCTGTAACAGCTTCGTTTTTGATTTCAGCCATAATGATCCCAGGCTTATCATCCGCTTCCGCAAGGACGCGACCCCAAGGATCAACAATAATGGAATGACCATAGGTCTCGCGGCCATCTTCATGTAATCCCGCTTGCGCTGCCGAAATCATAAAGGCGCCATTCTCAATGGCGCGGGCACGCTGCATCACGGACCAATGCGCTTCGCCCGTTTGTTTTGTAAAACACGCGGGCGCACTCAATATCGTTGCACCATGATCGGCGAGCGCACGAAAGAGATAGGGAAAGCGCACATCATAGCAAATGGCAACGCCAAGTTTAGCATGCGGAATATCTACCACAACGGCATCTGTGCCGCCCGTAAATGTATTCGACTCGCGCCACGTTTCACCATTCGGCAGATCAACATCGAAGAGATGAATTTTGTCATAGCGCGCAGCGATGTCACCGGATGGAGAAATGACAAAGGCGCGATTGGCAACTTTATCGCCATTTTGAATTGATAAAGATCCGGCATGAATTGTAATCTTCAATTCGCGGGCAAGCGCTTGGAAGGCTTGCAACATCGGATCTTTGTCTTCCGTGAAAAGACTTGTCAGCATCCGCACATCTGCACGCACGCGGCGATGAAAGACGATGTCATGAGTTTCCGTTCTAACCGTTCAACAACGGATCAAGTTTGCCAGCGCGATCAAGCGCATAGAGATCATCGCATCCGCCAACATGTGTCGTGCCAATGAAAATCTGTGGAACAGACGAACGGCCATTCGCACGCTGCGCCATAGCCGCCTGTTTCTCCCCGCCTTCCGAAACATCAATCTCGTCAAAGGCCACGCCCTTCTGCGTCAGAAGATCTTTCGCCGAATGGCAATAGGGGCACCAGGATTTTGTATAGATCGTAACCGGCTGCATCAGAGATCACTCACCTCATTCACGTTAGACTTAATATAAGCCGAAATCAGGAATTTGCCACAACGGCAAAAACGAGGAGATCAACCGCAGCGGCGCCCGCTTTGAGCAAAGTCCGGGCGCAGGCATTACCGGTGGCCGCGGAGGTCATGACATCATCAATGAGCAGGATATGCCGTCCTGCGACATGAAGCCGCTGATGGTCCGGAACAGCGAAAGCGCGGGCGAGATTGTCCGCGCGCTCCCCGCGTGTCAGCCCCACCTGCGGGCGGGTCGCCTTCACACGGGCCAAGACCTCATAGCCGACCGGCACATCGGTAAGGGCTGAAATCTCGGTGGCGAGCAACGCGGCCTGATTGAACCGCCGCCCAAAAAAGCGGAAGCGGTGCAGCGGAACAGTCATGAGGAGCGAGGCGTCCGCCAAAAGCGCCTTCCCCGCCTCGGCCATCAGACGGCCCATCGGACGGGCCAATTCGGTCCGGTCACCATATTTGAGGTGGTGAACGAGTTCACGCGCGAGGCCATCATACCGAAACGCCGCCCGTGCCCGCGCAAAGACCGGCGGATCGGATATCGCAAGCGGCGACAGCGGTTCGGGGCCGAGATCAAAAGGCAATGGCACACCATAGCGCTGGCATACGGGTGGGGAGATGAGAGGAAGGCTCTGCCAACAGGCGGCACAAAAACGATCAGGCTCGATCACCGCCGCCCCGCATCCAATACAAGACGGCGGCCAGAGCAGATTGGTGACGGCACGCCCCGAGCGTCCGGCGAGAGTGCGCAGACGCTCTGCAACGCTTTGCTTTTGCACATATTCGGACACGGGAATGCGTTTCCACTTTGACCCGATGGAAGCGAAAGCCTAAACGCTCCCTATGAATGAGGCACCCTGTCTTTTCGACCAGTCACTCCTGCGCACGCGATTGCGGCGTGCCGTCAATAAAGGCGCGGCGGATTTTCTTCTTCACCGGGTTGCTGATGATCTTGAGATAAGACTGCAAGCACTCGCGCGTTCCTTCGACACGGTTGCCGATATCGGAACGCCGGGTCCTCATGCTGCTGAAAAGCTTCGCGCATCACAGCGCTTCACTCATATTTTCAGACAGGCTCCCATCATCGAGACCGTGGGGCAAGGAGACTGGGTGAGCCTTGTCGGGGCAACAGATCTTGTTTCTTTTGCCCCGCAGAGTCTCGATGCGGCGCTATCACTTCTTGCACTACATACCGTAGATGATCTTCCCGGTTTTCTTGCTCAAATCAAACGTGCGTTGAAAGCGGATGGTTTATTCATGGCGTGTTTGTTGGGTGGTCAAACGCTGCATGAATTGCGCGATTCATTTGCAAAAGCAGAAATTGAATGCGAAGGCGGATTAAGTCCGCGCGTTTCGCCTTTCGCTGAATTGCGCGATCTCGGCCAACTCCTGCAACGCGCCGGCTTCGCGTTACCTGTTATCGACACCGAAACCATCACTGTGCGTTATGCAACCCCTTTGGCTCTTCTAAATGATCTTCGGAATATGGGCGCGACTAATGCGCTGATCGAAAGACGAAAATCACCGTTGCGCCGAAAGACATTATTTCGTGCGCTCGAACTCTATGCAGAAAACTATAGCGACAGTGATGGCCGCATAAGAGCGACATTTGAATGCCTCTGGGTGTCCGGCTGGACTCCTCATAGCTCACAACAAAAGCCATTGCAGCCGGGAAGTGCCAAAGCACGCCTCGCAGACGCTCTCAAAACGAGTGAAGGCACGCTTTAAGGGCGCTTCTGATCCGATATCAAGGGTCGGAGATCTAAACTTTTTTTAATGTTTCCGTCACGCGCCGATGAGGTGCGGGGCCCTATAGTCTTCTCATCGCCTGAGAACACAGGCTCATTATCCATGAGGTAAAACTATGAAAACCGGTAAAAAGTTCCTTTTGGCAGGCGCTGTTTCAATTCTCGTCGCAGGTGGGGGCGCCTTTGCTTACGCAAAATCCTATATGCCCTTTGGTGGAATGCACGGCGATGCACATTTTTGCGACATGAAAGGCCCCTTCGGCGGGAAGATGGTTGAGAAGCTCGAACGCGCAATCAAGCCCACCGATGCACAAAAACCTGAATTGGAGGCGCTGAAAGCCGCTTTGACAAAAGCGCAAGATTCTATGAAAGCGTCATGTCCGAAAGAAGGTGAAGCGATTGATCTTTCACCTCCCGGACGACTCGCAGCGATGGAAAAACATCTCTCCACCATGCTTGATGCCGTGAAGACAATTCGCCCTGCAGCGGATGCGCTTTATGCCAAGCTTGACGACAAGCAACGCGACGCACTCAGATGGGCGATGCCCATGGGCATGTCAGAACATCGTCGTCATCATGGCGATCACATGATGAAGGGTCCGGGTGAAGAGAATAAAACCGGACAGTAATCTCAATATTTCAAGCGCGGCCGCGGGCGATATCGATTTGCGCTCGTGCGCCGCTTCTGAGTTGGGAAAAATCAGTTCCGATTGCCATCAGATCATAGCCTTTCTTCGCGAGATCTTTGGCAAGAGTCGGTGATGGCGCAAAACAGCACGCCGCTTTCTTGTGTGCATGCGCGCGTTTCATTACATGGTCGAGCGCATCAATAACATCAGCGCGCCCCGGATTGACATTCGCGCCATTCGATAGAGCGATCGAAAGATCCGAAGGCCCAACAAAAACCGCATCAATTCCATCGAGTGCGAGAATATCATCAAGCGCGGCAAGCGCTTCACGCGTCTCGATCATCGCAATCGCAACCGCCATCGCATTGCCCTTCACCAGATAATCATCAAGCGATTGACCCGTGAGTGCTACGGCAACGGTTGGCCCCCAGCTGCGTTGACCGACGGGCGGGAATTTCATGAACGACACAAAGGCTTCCGCATCAGCTTTTGAATTGATCATGGGCGCAATAACGCCCGCTGCTCCCAGATCAAGAACACGCGAAGCGCTCGCAAAATCATTCACCGGAATACGAACAATCGTTGGCTTGCCCGCGAGCGTGACATGCGAAATGCCAAGACGCACCGAGGTGATATCATTCGCGCCATGCTGCATGTCGATTGTGACGGCATCAAAATCTTCAAGCGCCAGTTGCCCGGCGATGATCGGATCGGACATGCAAACCCATGCGGTCAGGAGGCCCGATCCGCCGCCGATACGGTTTGATAAAGCGCTGATCGTCGACAGATGCGGCATAACCAAAAACTCCTCGCCCTTAAGATGCTGACGACACTACGCATCCAAGGAAGGAGAGACAAGGCCGGACGGCTTAATCCGCTCGGGCAAGCTGCGTCATCGCTTCGGCGAGATACATCGTCATCTTTTTTGCCAATTCACCCTCAGCGAGCGGAAGACCGGCTTGAGCAAAATCATCCTCGATTTTGTTTTTAAGGGCGGCCTCGCCCTCTCGCCCAAGCTCTAACGCGACAAGATCCATCGCATAATCGTGAAGGGGCACGCCCGATTTTCCCAATCTTTCGCCTGCCCAAAGACCAAGCAATTTATCCCGTCGTGCATGAACCCTAAACCTAAGGGCTTCGTCATGAGCAAATTTGGCCTCAAAAGCCTGCTCTCTCGCATCAAATACGGTCATAATAGCCTCGCGAAACGATGGGCCGCCCGCTCACATACGAGAAAGCTGCCTCGAAATGCCTTCTAAAATAAAAGCAAAGAAAGGCGCCCGCATTGTCCTAGATCAGGGGAGAGACTGAGACCCCCCTGTCGCTTGCCATTGCGTTGTCAGGCCCTTTTCCTATATGGAGAACCACCATTTCCTGATTTTCCTCAAACCCCGGTTAGACATGATGAACCGCCGCCGTCGCATTTACGAAGGCAAGGCGAAGATCCTTTATGAGGGTCCCGAGCCTGGCACTTTGGTCCAGCATTTCAAGGACGACGCCACCGCCTTCAACGCCAAGAAACACGCCGTGCTCGATGGCAAAGGTGTGTTGAACAATCGCATTTCGGAATTCATTTTCCAGCATTTGAATGCGATCGGCGTGCCCACGCATTTCATTCGTCGTTTGAATATGCGTGAGCAATTAATCCGCGAAGTGGAAATCATTCCGCTCGAAGTCGTCGTGCGCAATGTGGCTGCTGGTTCGCTCGCAACACGCTTGGGCCTTGAAGAAGGCACGCCGCTGCCGCGCTCCATCATTGAGTTCTATTACAAGAAAGATGAGCTCAACGATCCGATGGTGTCGGAAGAACACATCACTGCGTTTGGCTGGGCCACACCGCAAGAGCTTGATGACATCATGGCACTCGCTTTGCGCGTGAATGATTTTCTCTCGGGTCTCTTTTTGGGCGCAGGTATTCGACTCGTTGATTTCAAAATCGAATGCGGTCGTCTTTGGGAAGGCGACATGATGCGCATTGTCTTGGCCGATGAAATCTCGCCCGACTCCGCGCGGCTCTGGGATGTCAAATCGAATGACAAACTCGACAAAGACCGTTTCCGTCGTGATATGGGCGGCCTCGTCGAAGCCTATGCCGAAGTCGCACGTCGTCTCGGCATTATGGCTGAAAGCGAACCGGTAACGAGCGGCGGACCAAAACTGGTCCAGTAAGCCCTGTTGCTTCAGCATCGATAATCAACAGAAAAGAAAACCCGCCTAACGGCGGGTTTTTTGTTTTGGTTTTATGAAGCGCTTAAACGCGTCGCTCCACCATCATCTTCTTGATTTCCGCAATCGCCTTGGCGATGCAACTCTAGGCATCATAGTTGCCTATATCGTCATGGCCGGGCCTTTCCCGGCCATCCACGACTTTCTTTTCGCCCATGCCGCCATCACAGTCATGGATGACCGCCACAAGGGCGGTCATGACGGGTGAGAGTGAGGACGGGAAATGAAGCGCTTAAACGCGTCGCTCCACCATCATCTTCTTGATTTCCGCGATGGCCTTGGCGGGGTTCAGGCCCTTGGGGCAGGTGTTCGCGCAATTCATGATGGTGTGGCAGCGATAAAGACGGAACGGATCTTCGAGATGATCAAGTCGTTCGCCTGTTGCTTCATCGCGTGAGTCAATCAACCAGCGATAGGCTTGTAACAGGGTTGCAGGACCCAAATAGCGATCACCATTCCACCAATAGCTCGGGCATGATGTCGAGCAGCTTGCACAAAGAATGCACTCATAAAG
>RFXE01000110.1 GCA_009921785.1 Alphaproteobacteria bacterium | reverse complement strand
TCCCGGTCGCACAACGGTTCATGATGATCCGGTAGAAGGGGCGCATAAAAATGGTCGTTCGCATTTGCGTGCCATTCTCGAAAGCCATTGGCCCCTTGATCTGGTGATCATCTCGCTTGGTACCAATGATTTGAAAACACGCCATGGCGTAAGCGCGTTTGATATTGCGTCTAGCATCGGTACACTTGTTGATCTTGTTCGCGCAACGCCGATGCGTGGTCGCCCTATGCCAAAGATTTTGGTGATTTCACCACCGCCAATCATAGAGGCCGGATGGCTCGCCGATATGTTCGCGGGTGGCCAAGTCAAATCTGAACAATTAGGCGCTTATGTTGCGCGCATGGCCGCCGGACGACAAGTGGCGTTCCTTGATCTCACGCCGATTGCGAAATCATCACCAATTGATGGTATTCACTTTGATGAAGCAACGCATCATGCCATCGGTCAGGCAATCTATAAAGCGGCGCTCCCGCTTCTCTCTTAACTGAATTGGAATTCTTAAATTATGACATCGTCGCGTAGCGTTGAATTCATTATCCTTGTTGCTCTTCTCAACGCTATCACGGCGATGTCCATAGATACGATGCTGCCGGCGATTGGCGTCATTGCCAATGATCTTGGCGCTTCTGATCCCAATCAACGACAATTCATTATCACAGCCTTCTTCGCGGGAATGACTTTCGGGACTTTGATCTTTGGTCCTCTCTCCGATTCAATCGGTCGTAAACCGGCAATCTTCGCAGGCATCGTGATCTATATTGCAGGATCAGTGTTGTGCTTTGGTGCAACCGGCTTTTCGGCGCTACTGATTGGGCGGTTTGTGGCGGGGTTAGGCGCCGCATCACCGCGTATCGTATCTATGGCACTGGTGCGTGATGGATTGGCGGGTTCCTCGATGGCGCGCGTCATGAGTTTTGTTATGACGGTATTTATGATTGTGCCGATTATCGCGCCGTCAATTGGTCAAGCTGTTCTTCTCTTTTTCAGCTGGCGTGTAATATTTGCAGGGCTTCTTGCGATGTCGGTGATTGCTGGCATTTGGTTTGCGCTCCGACAGGATGAAACATTGCCGGTCGAGAAGCGTCGGCCCTTCTCTGTTAAAGCGCTCTATGAAGCGGGTGTTGAATCCTGCCGTCATCCGGTAACAATGGGCTATACGCTCGCGAGCGGATTTATTTTCGCAGGCTTGATTGGTTATCTCGGCACATCGCAACAAATTTTTGCTGAACTCTATGAGCAAGGCCCGCTCTTTGCGTTGTGGTTTGCGTTTTTTGCCTCAGCAATTGCTATTGCGATGATCCTCAATGGCCGCTTTGTGATGAAGATCGGGATGCGTCGTATTACGAAAATCGCTATTCGCCTATTGGTCGTTACTTCGCTTCTGATGCTTGTCGCTGTTTACTTTACAAACGGCCATCCGCCTTTAGCCATACTTGGCCTTTATTGCTTTGTGATTTTCTTTTGCAACGGGTTGATGTTTGGCAATTATAACGCGCTTGCTCTGGAACCCATGGGCCATATTGCGGGTATGGCCTCATCCGTTTCAGGGTTTCTCTATTCGCTGATTTCTATTGCGGGTGGTAGTTTGATCGGCCTTGCTTATCAGGGTACGATTACACCACTCGTCATCGGTTTTGGTGGATTTGGTGTATTAGCACTTCTTGCAACCGAGTGGGCAGAAGCGCGGCGGCCTCGCGCTTAATTTCGCGTGAGCTCTTTTACAGCCGTTTCAAATTCTCGCTCATTTGAGCAGGTGTTTGTTTCATCATAAGAGCGACCATAATTGCAGACGAATTTTGCTTCATCGCTTTCTGGATTTTTCTTACCGCGTGATTGCGTGAGCGCGGCATAAATCACACGTGTCTCAGGATCGGTGACGTAGCGATTAATGATCGTTGTGCCGTTCTGCACGATATGAAACTGCATATCGACAAGGCATTTGTCACCTGCCACTGGAAAATAGACTTTGTGCTTGAGGCTCAGCACCGCGCCACCCGCGAGGCTGTAAATCACTTTTTCTTCTATCAGCCGCGTCTCTACCGCTTCTTTGGCCGAGGCCGCACAATGATGCGCATCGCGGATAGGTGTTTCATCGGCTTGCGCGTATCCCATCACACTCAAAAGGCTTGCAATACCAACAAGTAAAGCGGACATTTTCGAATGCGGACGGCAGAGGAAAATCATCGCGCGTGACATCACCGAAGACTCTGAGTGGTGCCGCTTGCGTGACTCGAACACGCGACCCCAGCTTTACGAAAGCTGTGCTCTACCAACTGAGCTAAAGCGGCGACGGCGCGGTTCATACATGAGTTCGGGTCGATTTCCTACCCCCATTTTGGGGAGATTGGCGCGTCTGCGACCATGAATAACCGGTTCCGCAGCGCCTCAACTACCGTTTTAGCGGTTGATCGCCATTCCGAAGCGGTTTAGCGCATCACGCCTTCCTTGATGAAGGTGCCGTTTTGTAATTCGCGGACGGCGGTCATCAGCTCCTCGCGCGTATTCATGACGATCGGACCATGCCAAGCCACGGGCTCACGGATCGGCGCGCCGGAGACGAGCAGAAACCGTACGCCGTGATCACCTGCCTGCACGACAATCTCGTCACCTGTGCCGAAAACGACCAGCGTCCGATTGCCACTCATATCGCGGACATGGATTTCTTCGCCATCAACTTCCTTTTCCACGAGGACGCCAAAGGGCTTTGACGCATCGCGGAAGGTTGCAGAGCCTTCGAAAATATAGGCGAAGGCGGAGCGATACGTATCCACCGGCAAAACCTTGCGTTTGCCGGGCGGCACGAAAATATCGAGATATTGTGGGTCGGCGGCAATACCGTCGACAGGGCCGCGTTTACCCCAGAATTCGCCCACAACCACGCGCACGGCGGTGCCGTCATCATCGACGATTTCTGGAATCTCTTTCGATTTGACGTCCTGATAGCGCGGGCTCGTCATTTTCAGGTTTGAGGGCAGATTGGCCCAGAGTTGGAACCCGTGCATGCGGCCCTTGGCATCGCCCTTCGGCATTTCCTGATGCAAAATGCCCGAACCCGCCGTCATCCATTGCACATCACCCGCACCGAGCGTGCCGCGATTACCAAGGCTGTCGCCATGTTCGACTTCACCGGCGAGCACATAAGTGATGGTTTCAATCCCGCGATGGGGATGCCACGGAAAGCCGCGGACATAGTTTTCCGGTCGATCATTGCGGAAATCATCCATCATTAAAAACGGATCGGTGAGGCTCGGATCACCGAAGCCGAATACGCGCTGCAGGCTCACGCCCGCACCTTCGAGATGCGGGGTGGTGCCGGAAATATGACGCACAGGGCGGATCGACATGACTCAGTCCTTCAACGGTTACGCAGTTTATAGATTTGATATAGGGCGCCATCATCGAGTTTGAAAGCGCGCCGAATTGCCGCCCTGCAAACGGGCATGCGCAGAAATAAAGGCGAGCACCGTTTTATGCAGGACGCTTTGGCGGCTTCGCGGCGAAATAGGTCCCCATCGTCACGAGACACATGCCGATAATCAGCGGCCATGTGAGAGGCTCGCCAAGGAGGGGAACTGCCGCAAGGCCAGAGATGATGGGCACAAGACCGATGATGACACCGGTTCGTTCCGCGCCCAGCTTTTCAACGGCGCGAAGGAAAAACAACATCGCTAAGATTGTTGGTCCTATGCCTTGATAGAGTCCCTGCAACAGGATCATCGACAATGACACGTCCATGATGCCCTTGGGAGCTAAGAGGAAATAGAGCGGCAGATACACGATTGCTGATGCAAGACATAGAAAGCGCGTCAAAAGCCAAGGCGGGTAAGCCCATAATTTTGCATAGATACTATAGATCGCCCATACGACAGAGGCGAGTAAGAGCATCGCATCGCCGATCAGAATACTGGCATCAATATCCGCAGCGAAAAAACCGGGACCAGCAACCACGACCACACCAAGAGCAATAGGAAGAAGCGCGATCACGCGTGCGCGTTCTGGCCGCACACCCATAATAAAAAAAGCAGTTATCGTGACGATGAAGGGTTGAGTACCTGGCGAAAGAATGCCGCCATGCGCAGCCGGTGCAAGTTTTAATGCTGAATAAATCAGAATCATGAAACCGACACCGCCGGTCATCGCGAGGGCCCATAAACGCGCATCGCGCCATGCTGATTTCGGAATGTCGAACGAGAAAGGCAGCAAGAAAAGCGAACCAAATCCTAAACGCAATGCAGCGATGTCCCAACCGGTCAATGCTGATTTGCCACCAAAGCGCGAGATCACCATAAAGCCCGACCAAATCGCAACTGTTGTCAGAGCCGCAACATAACCGGCTACGAGCGAAGATCCTGAGCTTTCTTTGGAGTCAGGATGTAGGGGGACGCTATCGGACATTCAATAACCTATAGGTGGAGAATAGATTTTTAGCTATGCAGTAGAATCGGAGTTGATCAGCAGATCCCTACGATCCTAGTCCTTATCCGGAACAAGGCCCGGATCATCGGGTGAATGTGCCAGCGGAAAAATCACAGGTCCCCGTGATGAACGCGATTTTTTTGCTGGACGATCTTCAGTGGTGTCAGCCTGATTAAGTGTCTCGAGGAAAGATCGTGCTGACAAAGTAGGACGCGACTCAGAAAGGGGCGCATCATGTTCAAGCGCATTGAGAGCCGTTGTCAAAATATGTGCTAAGCGATCATGCGATGCGCTTTCAGGAATTTTGGCCCAGCGTACGTGGTCTAGTTTTCCACTCACCGGCGACAAAGGTAACCAGTGATCAAGAACAATACCATCACCAACCCACGCATAATCGCGGGGCGCTCGTGCCGCGCGCTGTAACCATTCGCGTGTCAATCCCTTGTGGCTTTGATCAAGCTCTTCAAGCTCTGCCATCAAGAGGCAGGCACGCATGGACGGATCATCTTCAAGAAGAGGTTTCAGGGTTTCACGTGCGAGATCAAATTCCCGCGCATCGAGTGCAGCACGCGCCATGATCATGCGACTCTCGCCATGCTCGGCATGAAGACTTTGCAATTTACGCGCGCGTTGCAATCTCTCGCGCGCTGCATCGCCTGACCGCACAGCAAGATAGGCTTCTGCAATTTCAGGATGTGGCGCTAAGCGCCAGGCAGCTTCTAAAACACGGGAAGCTTTACGGACATCATTGCGACGCGCCAATAAACGACCGAGAATAATTTGAGCAGGCACAAGATCGCTTGCGAGCTTTACGGCTTCTTGGGCAGTGTTCAATGCGCCATCGGGATCATGATTTTCATGTGCTAAGGCGCGCGCGGTCAAAATGACGGCACGTATGCGCTTGGCCTTTGCTTTTTCAAATCCCGAACGTCCCCGATCAAGCGCCATCAAAGCTTTGTCGAACTCATTCTCTGAAACAAAATAATCGATGAGCGCTTCCGTAGCCCATGCAGCTTTTGATGAGAATGATAGTGCTTCATCGGCATGACGGATCGCATTGATCATATCGCCCGCGCGTTGCGCCTCGATATAGAGACCCCGCAGTCCCAAGAGCCGCGTCTCTGGATCGGATAGCATTTCTTCAAAAGCGCGATCCGCTTTATTGCGGTTACCATCAAGTTGCGCCGATTGCGCGGACAACAAGAGCGTCAAAGGCTCTGCACCAAGAAGACGCCGTGCATCTTCGGCACTACGGCGTGCGATTGCCGCATCGCCCGCGCCGAGCGCAATCATACCGCGTGATACTGCAAGATGGCCCTTATGTTTGCGTCGAACTGAAAGGCCGAGCGAGATCAATTCAGGAATACGAAAGATAAAGCGCAGTATCGACCAAAGCGACGCCAAAACAATTGTCGTTATAAGAATGAAAATAACACCGACCGTCAGGCTCGTCTCAATGCGATAACCGAGAATGGTCATCGCAATCGACCCATCAATATCGGAGAGCAGCGATAGCCCTAACGCAGACAGCGTCAAAATCGCGATAAGGAGAATGAGCCTTATCATAGTTTGGCGCTTTCGCTTTTTATACGGTCACTCAAAAGATCGATAACGCGCTCAATCTCTCTTAACGCTGCATCATCCGTCTTATCAGTCTTTGGAACCGAAGAGTTTTCAAGGGGTGAAATCGTCACGATTTTTGAGAACACTGACAGGAGCTTCTCATCCCAACTCGTCGCGCCTTGATCGGGTAAAG
>RFXE01000109.1 GCA_009921785.1 Alphaproteobacteria bacterium | reverse complement strand
CGGTCTTGATCCGACCGCGCGTGCAGAAACAGTAACGATCGAGCAATTCGTGGCACTCGCGCAAGCGCTCGACGGACGTTGAATTATTGATCGATCAATGAATCAATAAAGGTCTCGAGCCCGGTTTGCCGTTCGCGCTTCAAGCGTTCGGCAGCAAGGATCATCCTTAATTGCGAAAATGTGCGGTCAAGATCATCATTGACTAAAACATAGCGATAATCACGCCAGCGGATAATTTCTCTGCGCGCCGCTGCTAAACGCCGTTCAATCACATCGGGAGCATCTTCGGCACGCCGTTCCAAACGCGAACGTAATTCCTGCATTGAAGGCGGAAGAATAAAAATACTGACAACATCATCGGGCGCACTTGCGGTCAGTTGTTGTGCACCTTGATAATCAATATCAAACAAAACATCTTTGCCGTCCGCAAGCGCTTGTTCAACCTTGTCGCGCGGCGAACCATAGTGGTTCCCATGGACTTGCGCCGATTCAAGTAACGCACCGCGTTCCTTCATCGCGAAGAACTCGGCTTCACTGATGAAGTGATAATGTATGCCATCGACTTCGCTCGGGCGTCGATTTCGCGTTGTCACAGAAACAGAAAGCGTGAGGCTCGGTTCCTGTTCGCGCAACAAACGTGTGAGAGTTGTTTTGCCTGCACCGGATGGTGATGAGAGGACGAACATCAAACCGCGACGCGAAATCTGCTCATTGGCAAAATGGGCGATCATCGAAGCAGAACTCCTCAATCAAACAGATCTGAAAACATCATGCTCCTCAGACCGAATACATATCAATCTGGGGCAGCCGTACCATCAGCGCCGGCGTCGGGTGTAGTGACCTTTTTCTTGACCGGCTTTGCGGGTGCTTTGGCTGGCGGCGCTGTTTTAGGCGTGGCGGTCGTCGGTGTCTTTGAAGCGTCCGGTGTATCGCTGGCTGCCGTCGATTTTGACGTCGTGTTGGCGGGTGCTACCGGTGTTGCCACACTCGGTGCTGTCTCAGATTTCTGTCCTTCGATTTGCCGCCACTTCGCAACATTCTTCAAATGCTGCTCATAAGATTCAGCAAAGACGTGACCGCCTGTTCCGTCAGCAACGAAGAAAAGATCTTTTGTGCGGGAGGGATTGGCAACGGCTTCAAGCGCCGCGCGACCCGGATTGGTAATCGGTCCTGCAGGCAGTCCCGGTAATGTGTAGGTGTTGTAAGGTGTTGATTGATCGAGCTCAGCTTTGGTCAATCCCCGTCCTAATGAACCCTTACCGCCGACCAATCCGTAAACAACCGTTGGGTCGGATTCGAGCCGCATCTTTTTCAAGAGGCGATTGACGAATACACCCGCTACACGCGGACGCTCATCCGCTTTACCCGTTTCCTTCTCGACAATAGAGGCAAGAATGACAAGGTCTTGGGGACTTGCAAGTGGCAGATCCGGATCACGCTTCGCCCATATCTCACGCACAAGTTTCATTTGCTCTTGCGTCATATGATCAAGGAGCTTCGAACGCGACATGCCGAAATCAAATTTATATGTTTCAGGAAGAAGCGTTCCCTCTTTCGGTATATCTTTGATCTCGCCTGCAAGATTTGTATCGGCGAGCATAAGCTCGATAATTTCTTGAGATGTTTTACCTTCGGCAATCGTCAATGAGTGTTTGATCGTCTTGCCTTCAATGAGTGTCGTCGTCACTTGATCGAGACTGGCTTCTTTTTTGAACTGGTATTCGCCGCCTTTTATTTGAGACGCACGACCCGTGAGTTGCCAGTAAAGTGTCAGCAAAAATGCTTTATCGACGACGCCTTCTCGCTCCAATCGATCGATGACTTCAGAAGTGCTCCCGCGCACAAGAACAACCTTGTCATTCTCAAGCGGTCCCGGCGCATAAATCTGGCGCTCGGCAAACAAAAACAGTCCGGCAAGACAGGCTGCAGCAAAAATCGCAATGAATGACAAAAGGCCACTCAAGAAATTGGTGAGCGGTCTTTCTTTCCGTTCCTGTTCGATATGCTGCGGTGGTTCAGGAACTGTCTCCGGATGGATCGCCGCTGCAGGACTGCGCACGATCATGCGGCGCATAAATCCGCGCGGCTTTGTTCGCACTGTCTCGCTCACGGGCGAAAGGGAAACGGAGTCCGCCTCACTCTTGATGGCGTCGGATTTCGTGCCATTTTCTGTATGAGCGGAGGGCTCAGCTGTAATCGCCGGAGACACGGGTTCGGACACAGTAACGGATTGCTGATCCGGTTCCGTTTTGTCCGTTCCGATTGGCGATTTTTCTGCGGTCATCGCTTCCACCACCTCAATGCGGCCTTCAAGATGTGAACACCGGAATTGCGGCGACCATGGGGCTTAAGGCTCGTATCGCTTGAAAACGAGCGAGGCGTTGGTGCCCCCGAAACCAAATGAATTCGACAAGACGGCATCGACCTTACGAGACTTGGCCTTATGAGGCACAAGATCAATCGCAGTTTCAACGGATGGATTGTCGAGATTGAGCGTTGACGGAACAATCTGATCGCGGATAGTCAGAATGGAGAAAATCGCTTCAATAGCGCCGGCAGCACCAAGTAGATGACCCGTTGCCGATTTTGTCGACGACATGGATGCTTTGGTTGTGTCATTGCCAAGCAGACGCTCGACAGCGCGCAATTCGATCTCGTCGCCGAGCGGTGTCGATGTACCATGCGCATTGATATAGTCGATATCGGAAGCTTGGAGTCCGGCGCGCTTCAAGGCTGCCGACATGCAGCGATAGGCGCCGTCACCATCTTCTGCTGGTGACGTGATATGGTAGGCATCGCCTGACATGCCATATCCGACGATCTCGGCATAAATTTTTGCACCACGCGCTTTGGCATGCTCGAGTTCTTCAAGCACAACAACGCCCGAGCCCTCACCCATCACAAAGCCATCGCGATCCTTGTCATAAGGACGCGAAGCGCGCTTCGGATCATTATTGAAGCCCGTCGATAGAGCGCGGCAAGCTGCAAAACCTGCAAGCGAAATGCGATTAATCGGCGACTCCGTGCCACCCGCTACCATCACATCGGCATCGCCGAGCATGATTAAGCGAGACGCATCACCAATCGCATGCGCACCCGTCGAGCAAGCCGTCACGACAGAATGATTGGGACCTTTCAAACCATGACGAATTGAAATCCAACCCGATGCAAGATTGATAATCGCACTCGGAATAAAGAAAGGCGAAACACGACGCGGGCCCTTTTCAAACAAGGTCACCGAGGTTTCGTAGATCGTGCCAATGCCACCGATCCCTGAGCCAACCATAACACCGGTGCGATGCTTATCTTCATCGGTAGCTGGCGCCCATTGCGCGTCGGCCAAAGCCTGTGTCGCTGCTGCCATACCAAACAGGATAAACTCATCAGCCTTGCGCTGATCTTTCGGGTCCATCCAGTCATTGGCATTAAATGTGCCGCCCGAGCCATCGCCGCGCGGCACTTCACACGCAATTTGAGAGGCAAGATCAGAGACGTCACAGCGCGTGACATTCACCGCGCCGCTCTCGCCCGCAAGCAACCTTGACCAGGAAGAGTCCGCAGAGCCGCCAAGCGGCGACACCATGCCGATCCCCGTTACGACGACACGCCGCATGGCCTGATCTCCCCGCTCTGACATCCTCGATTAATCACCCCAGTTGGGAGATTAGGAGGCCTTCTTGGAAATGAAGGCGACCGCGTCACCCACGGTGCGGATCGTTTCTGCCGCATCATCGGGGATTTCGACGCTGAATTCTTCTTCAAACGCCATCACGAGCTCGACCGTGTCGAGGCTGTCGGCGCCGAGATCATCGATGAAATTGGCGCTCTCGACCACCTTGTCGGCGTCCACACCGAGATGCTCGATGACGATCTTCTTCACGCGGGCTGCGATATCGCTCATGTTCGTTTATCCTCACTGTCTTCCTGTTGCGACGACGCTTTTACTTTTTACAAACGCCGACACGGGTTTCCTCAAACAACCGGACCTTCCGGCCGATCTCAACCAAGGCCGCAGGCAAAACCAGAGGAAACCTGAACCTCAGAGCGTTCAAACGACGCCAACTGCTCGCCGTCAAGCCCCCGAGATCAATCGGAGAGAGGCTTACCACACTCGAATGCTCAAGGCGAGCCATACCAACTCCTCAAAAATTGATTGAGAATTGTAGTATATCACCTTTAAATCATTGCCATTCCACCGTTTACATGGAGGGTCTGGCCCGTCACATAGGCGGCTTCGCGGCTCGCTAAATAGAGCGTGGCGGCGGCGATCTCGCTCGGCTCGCCCAGACGACCCATCGGGACCTTTTGCATCACCGACTCACGTTGCTTTTCATTCAGTACGTCGGTCATAGGAGTCGCTATGAAGCCCGGAGCAATACAATTGACCGTGATATTGCGGGTGGCAACTTCGGCAGCGAGGGCTTTGGACATACCGACAATCGCGGCTTTGGCAGCCGCATAATTGCCCTGTCCCGGATTGCCGGTCGTGCCAACAACAGACGTAATTGAAATGATCCGGCCATAGCGTTTGCGCATCATCGTCTTGGCAGCGGCGCGGCTCAACCGAAATACGGAGTCGAGATTGACCCGCATCACATCGGACCATTCTTCATCTTTCATACGGATGAAAAGATTATCGCGGGTAATCCCGGCGTTGTTGACCAGGATATCAAGCCCACCCATCGCTTCTTCGGCGGAAGGAACAAGCGCTTCAACCGATTCTGAATCAGATAAATTGGCCGGACAGACATGGACACGAGATCCCAATTCAGAGGCAAGCGCCTCGAGCGCTTCGCGCCGCGTCCCTGAAAGCGCAACAGTTGCGCCTTGCGCATGAAGTGCCCGCGCAATGGCACCACCAATGCCACCCGTCGCGCCGGTGACCAAAGCGGATTGGCCTGTCAAATCAAACATTGAAAATCTCCTGAACTAAACTCTCAAACGCCGAGATGTGAACGCAACGTCGCCACATCATCGGGTTGCGAAACCGAAACACCTTCTGCCTCAGCCGCAATTCTCTTGACGAGGCCGGTAAGCACTTTGCCCGAACCAATTTCAACAAAGCGGGTGACGCCTTGCGCAGCCATATAAGAGACGCTTTCGCGCCAACGGACAGTACCTGTGACCTGTGTCACAAGATTGCGGCGGATCTCTTCGGGATCAGAACCCGCTATTGCTGTGACATTGCCAACAAGTGGTACAACAGGCATTGAGATTGTGACGTTTGAAAGCGCTTCTGCCATCGCGTCCGCCGCCGGTTGCATCAACGCGCAATGGAAGGGTGCAGATACGGACAACATAACGGCACGCTTCGCGCCTTTGGTTTTTGCGAGTTCGACTGCCCGTTCGACCGCAGCCTTGCTGCCTGAAACGACAACCTGTCCGCCGCCATTATCATTCGCCGCTTGGCAGATATCGCCTTGCGCCGCCTCTTTGGCGACTGCGGCGGCAGCATCGAAATCAAGACCAAGTAATGCCGCCATCGCACCGACACCGGGCGCAACAGCCGCTTGCATCGCATTGCCGCGAATGCGGAGAAGACGCGCGGTATCGGCAATGGTCAAACTTCCTGCTGCCGCAAGCGCCGAATATTCACCGAGCGAATGGCCCGCAACGAATTGCGCATGTTTGGAAGGCGTGATTCCAGCTTCCGTTTCAAGAACGCGCAACGCGGCAAGGCTGACCGCCATCAAAGCGGGCTGCGCATTAGCGGTCAGGGTCAATTGATCTTCCGGGCCCTCGAACATCAAAGCGGACAGCTTTTGGGACAGCGCGTCATCCACCTCCTGAAACACCGCACGGGCTGCCGCGAAATTATCGGCGAAGGCTTTACCCATCCCGACCGCCTGACTGCCCTGCCCCGGAAAAGTGAATGCAACCGTCATAGTCTCGTCTCCCCACAGCGCCCGCGACGCCCAAGTGCCGCGCGCTCGTGGGCCACGGCGCGGGAAGAGTCAAGCGAGCGACAATTTCCGGGCAAGAAATCGCCCGGTCTGGTCAGCATCGAGAGGCTCTCGTAATGTCCACTGCCCGATTCTTCTGTCGCTGGAAAAAATCATGCGTATCGCCACCTGGAACGTCAATTCAGTCCGCCAAAGGATTGAGCATCTCACGGCATGGCTCAAAGAGACCCAGCCGGATGTCTGCTGTTTGCAGGAATTGAAATGTATGGACGACGCGTTTCCGCGCCTTGAAATCGAATCCCTCGGCTATCACGTCGAAACACTTGGTCAAAAAACCTTCAATGGCGTGGC
>RFXE01000108.1 GCA_009921785.1 Alphaproteobacteria bacterium | reverse complement strand
AGCGCGATGATGAACGCATCGAAGGGTCGTGCGAGCACCGCGCGCGCACCGGCAGCATCTTTACCGAGCGCCGCATAGACCACGCACAAAAAGCCGATGGTCAGCGGCACATTGGCAAGCGCCGTCAAACGCTGAAGCCAGAAATGTTCCGTGCCGGATTTGGCCGAACCGAGTCCGCGCACATTTTTAAGAGGCGTCTTCATGGATGAGAAAGTGGTCATGATCTTAGCGCACCCAATAACCGAGGATCCAAAGGCCCAGCGTGATCGCGAGTGAGCCGATCAGCGTCAGGCGCGAGAGCATCAGGCGTTCCGGCCCGAGGCCCGCGCCCGTGTCCCAGACGAAATGGCGTAAGCCGCCCAGCGCGTGGTGGACGAGCGCCCATGTGTAGCCGAGCAGGATCAACCGGCCGAGGATCGAGCCCCAGAACCACTGTACCGTCGCAAAGGCTTCCGCATTGGTAGCGGCCGTCACAAGCCAGAGTGCGAGCAGCACCGTGCCGACATAAAGCGCCGCGCCGGTGATGCGATGAAAGATCGACATCATCATCGTGATCGTGGGCTTGTAGATCGACAAATGGGGGGAAAGCGGACGAGTCCGGGGTGCTGCCATCTCGTGAACCTTCGTTTTTCTTATTTAAATGCCGTTATGCGACACGGAGTCGGAAGTGTTTTTAGCCAGAAAGGGGTTTTGCCGCAATGCGGCATAAACCACGACGATGGTCTTAGCTCTTAATGTCGCAGGGTTAAATTTAAGTAGACGCTTAGTCGTCTGAGGCGGGGCGACCGCGCAGCCCCTTGATCCCGCCGCGCCGGACCTTGGATTCAACCCGCCTTTTTTTGGAAGCGAGCGTGGGACGGGTCGGGCGGCGGATGATCGGGCGTTTGGCCGCCTGCCTGATGAGCTCGAATAGACGCTCACGCGCATCCGCACGGTTCATCTCTTGTGTGCGGTGTTTTTGCGCAAAGAGCACAAGCACGCCCTCAAGCGTCAGCCGCCGTCCGGCGAGTTTGGCGAGGCGCTCTTTAATATCGGCGTCAAGCCCCGGGGCATTCAACACATCGAACCGCAGTTCAACGGCGGTTGCGAGCTTGTTGACATTCTGCCCACCGGGGCCCGAGGCGCGAACGAAAGTTTCGATCAATTCGCTTTCATCAAGATGAGCACCGGGCGCGATGCGGATCATGGCGCGAGACTTTCTTGAAGCTTGAGCGTGAGCTGTTGTGCATTGCCTTTGATCCGAACCGTCTTGATCCGCGCGGTTGCGCCCGAAACAATTGCAATTGTTGAAATAGGACAGGCAAATGTTTCAGCAATCAGTTTCATCAGCGCTATATTCGCTTTGCCATCTTCGGGAACAGCACGAACGCGGGCTTTTAAGACTGACTGACCATTGGAGAGCGTTTCAACGCCATCGATAGCATCGCGACCGCCTTTGGGCGTCAAGCGAATATAAAGCGTAAGGCCATCAGGATCAGTCGAAAACGGTTTCGTTCGATCAGAACACATTCGGATAAATATACATCCGAATGATGCGTTCAATCAGCATGATCAGAAGCAGAAGGATAATTGGTGAAATATCCATTGTGCCAAGATTCGGAAGAATACGGCGTATCGGCCGCAAAGCCGGTTCTGTGATTTGATAGAGACCCATGGCAATTGAACGCACAACTTCGTTGCGCATATTGACGACGTTAAAGGCGACGAGCCAACTCACTACAGCTGAAATGATAATGGCCCAGCTATAGAGCTCCAACGCAAACAAGATAACATCGAGAAGCGCGCGCATTGTTGATTAGTCCTTAGCGCGTTCAACGTAAGAGCCATCTTCCGTCATGATCACAACGCGTGTGCCGGGTGCAATATGCGGCGGCACCATCGTGCGCGCACCATTCGAAAGAATAGCGGGCTTATAGGATGAGGACGCGGTTTGGCCCTTCACCGTCGGCTCAGTCTCGACGATTTCAAGCGTCACACGTGCGGGCAACTGAATGGCGACGCAACGGCCTTCATACATCGACAAGACGCAGGTCATGTTTTCCTGCAGATAGACAGCCTGATCACCAATCACATCTTCTGACACCGGGACCTGTTCAAAGGTCTCGTTGTTCATGAAATTGAAGCCGTCTGCATCCTGATAGAGGAAGTTGAAATCGCGATCTTCAACGAACGCGCGTTCGACGTTTTCGGTTGTGCGATAACGCTCGGCGATCTTCACCCCATCCGAAATGCGGCGCATGGCGAGCTGCGTCACCGGCGTGCCTTTGCCGGGATGAATATTTTCGGCGGTCAGGACAACATAGAGCTGGTTGTCTTTTTCGATGATATTGCCCTTGCGGATCGAGCTAGCGATGACTTGCACGGAAAAAACCCTGTAATAAGGGGCGCAGCGGCGCCCGGAAACCGGAATGGCCGCGCTTGTCTCATACTTGGCGATAATCCGCTAGAGTAAGTTGTAAAAAAGTGAATGACGGATCCGGCGAAAAACCATGCGAAAACAAAAAGATGGGGCGAATACGGATCAAAATATGGACTGGTGGCGGCCTGACCGCCATGCGGATCGCCGCCCTCTTCTTTTGGCCCGCAACCGCATTAAGGCGACATTCCGGAGCTTTTTTGAGGATAACGGCTTTACCGAAGTCGAATGCGGCCAGGTTCAGCTTTCACCCGGCAATGAGACACATCTCCATGCGATGGCGGTGAGGCAACAGAGCCCCGAGGGCGATATTTCGACCCGATATCTCCACACTTCCCCCGAATTTGCGATGAAAAAGCTCATTGCGGGCGGTGAAAAGCGGATTTTTGACTTTGCGCGCGTTTTCCGCGCCCGCGAGCGGGGCGCTCTTCATGCGCCCGAATTCACGATGCTTGAATGGTATCGGACCGACGAGCCCTATGAAACGCTCATGCGGGATTGCGAGCGTCTTCTCGCTTTAGCGGCCGAGACTGTCGGCACCAAGCGCTTCGAGTTTAGAGGTGTGTTCTGTGACCCTCATGAAAAAGCGGAACGCCTCACCGTTGCTGAAGCCTTTGACCGTTACGCGGGCATCAATCTTCTGGCGACGACTCCCGGGGGTGTGCCCGACCGCGATCGACTATTTAATGCTGTTTCTAAAGCCAACATACGAACGGCAGATGATGATACATGGGCGGATCTTTTCTCGCGCGTGATGGTGGAAAAAATTGATCCTCATCTTGGCATCGTACGCCCCACAATCTTATGCGAATATCCAATAGCTGAGGCCGCGCTCGCCCGTCCCAAACCATCCGATCCGCTCGTTGCTGAACGCTTCGAGTTATTTGTGTGCGGCGTTGAACTCGCCAATGCGTTTTGCGAGTTAACGGATGCAAGGGAACAAAGACGACGTTTTGAAAGCGATATGGCGCTCAAAGAAAAACTTTATGGCGAACGCTATCCGATTGATGAGACGCTACTCGAGGCGCTCACCTTCATGCCGCCAACGTCAGGAATTGCGTTGGGATTTGATCGTCTTGTGATGCTTGCTACGCATGCACCTCATATTGATCATGTGATGTGGACGCCCTTCATTTAAGAAGGCAATGAGTTTAATTTTCTAGCCGTAACGCAGTGCTGCTAATCCCACAGCAACAAAGGCCGCCGCGATATAACGCGAACGACCAAACTTCTCGCCAAGCAATACGGCGCCGAACAACGTCGCAAAAAAGACTGATGATTCACGCACTGCTGCAACATGTCCAATCGGCGCTTCGGTCATTGCCCAAATCGCAATCCCATAAGATGCAAACGCCGCACCGCCGCCTAAAAACGCTGTCTTCCATTGTGTCATCAAAGGGTGAATGATTGATCGGCCACGCATGACGATCGCGATGGGTACAAATAAAATACCGTCAAGAAATTCAAGCCAAATATTGTAACTGATTGAGTGTTGCGAGAGACGTCCGCCAGCACCATCGACAACGGTATAAAGCGCGATAATTCCGGCATTAATCAAAGCAACAAATAATGTCGTGCGATCAAGACCGCCTTTGCGGATGCCATCGGTCGCCAACCACAAGATTCCGCAACTCAGTGATAGCGCTCCGGCTAAAGCGAGGCCGGTTGGAATTTCACCTAACGAGAAAGCGGCGATGATTGTTGCCAGCAAGGGTGCCGAACCACGCGTTACCGGATAAGCGACAGATAAATCAGCATTACGATAAAGCAAAACAATCGCAGTGAAATAACCGATATGAATAATTGCCGATGCAAGAAGATAAGGCCATGAGTCGACGGCAGGTAAGGGCGCAATAAATATCAGAGGGAACGCAATAAGGCCGCCGCCGGCAGCCACGAGTGTCGTCGAAACAAGCTTGTCCGACCCCGCTTTGACAAGCGTGTTCCACCCGGCGTGCAACATCGCGGCGAAGAGAACGGCGGCAAAGACGTGGATCCCCAAAGACCCGCCCTCCTTGAACCGGCCTGCACTCGCTCCCCTTCTATGACAATTATATGACCGGCCGAAAGCCCCCTATCGAGGCTGACGACCACTGGCGCGGGGCATGGAAATTGCCTATCCAATACAAGTCAAAGTTTTAAAGCTTTTAGGCCTACACTCATGAATAGCACCCGCTGGACCCTCGCGATTGCCGCCGCCATTGCACTGGCGTTGTTTACGGTCCTTCTCGCAATTCCCTTCATGACCACGACATTGTCCGACGGTGTTCAGGCCTATAGTCAGGGCGATTATGCCACGGCCTATAAGGACCTGAAGCCGATGGCGGCGGATGGAGAACCCACCGCGCAATATATTCTTGGCGAAATGTATCGACTCGGCCAAGGCGTGAAGAAGGACGAGGCCGCCGCCGTAAAATGGTACAAGAAAGCCGCTGAAGGCGGATCGCCGGAAGGTCAATATGCTTTAGGCATGTGTTACGCGACCGGTGTTGGCACGGAGGTTGACATGATCGGCGCCTATCAATGGCTGAGCCTTTCAATCATCCGGCTCGCCTCTTGGCAAAATGAACGGCGCTCACTCGCGGTTGATACCCGGTCGAAATTACTCACCGCCATGGATCAATCAGATGTCGAGAAGGCGAAGGCCCTCGTTCTTTCCTGGGATAAGAAATTAGGCGGCGGTTAGAAGCGTTAGCGGGGCTTTGGCCCGGCACCGGGCGCGCAATAGAGCCGGTAAAGCAAACCAATCAATTCAGACACATTCTGAGTAGCGAGCGAATAATAGATCGTCTGCGACTCCCGTCTGGTCGTCACCAACCCATCGGCCCGAAGCCGGGCAAGATGCTGCGAAAGGGCCGACTGGCTCAGGCCCACAGACTCCTGGAGCTTCGTGACCGAGCGCTCGCCTTGATGCAGGTTGCACAAAATCATCAACCGATAGCGATTGGCCATCGCCTTCAGAAAGGCTTCGGCCTCGGTTGCTTTGGGAATGAGTTCGATTAATTCCATAGGTCACTTGCTAATTTAGTATAATCTAATATATAGATCTTCACGATCAACCGCGTCAAGCGGCGACAAGTTAGTCGCCCTTCGAATGAGTCTTAAGCAGTCTAACAGAGAGGAATTTCCATGTCTTCCGATTCTCGTGATTGGCCACAATGGACTCGCAACCTTTCCGCTGGGTTACGTAATCTCCGCTCCGGCACACCCGATGTCATGAAGGGCTTCTCCTCGATTGCGCAGGCGGCGCTTCAGCCAAGCGCGCTTGATGCAAAAACAAAAGAACTGATTGCGCTCGCTATCGGCATTGCTGTGCGCTGCGATGATTGCATCGCCTTTCATGTAAAGGCGGCTATTGATCAGGGTGCAACGCGTGAAGAAGTTCTCGAGACACTCGGCATGGCCATTTATATGGGCGCCGGCCCTTCAGCAATGTATGCAAGCCACGCACTTGAAGCTTTTACTCAATTCAGCAACGCTAAGGCGGCCGCCTAACGCAATAAAAGGATAATCACATCATGTCGATCGCAAATCTCATTTCACAATTGCTCGGTTCATCAAGCGTTCCCGCTATAGAACATGATGACATGCAGAAAGCGGTTGAAAGCGGCGAATGCCATATCGTGGATGTACGCGAACCGAACGAATATCAAGCAGGTCATGTTCCCGGAGCAATCAATCATCCGCTATCCTCATTCGACGCGCAAAAATTACCACAAGGTAAGCCTTTGATTCTTGTGTGTCAGGCGGGTGGACGATCAGCAAAAGCCTTAGCCGCAACGCATGCGGCAGGCCGAAAAGACGCTGTTCATTATGCGCCGGGGACAGGCGGATGGAAAATGCGCGGCGAAAAAATTTCGTTCTAAATTTTTAACACCACGAAACTTTATTTCACTTCAATCATAACAAGATCGCGGACATCATCAGCGGTCATTACTGTTGTGATCTCGCCCAAGCGACGAATATCATCTTGT
>RFXE01000107.1 GCA_009921785.1 Alphaproteobacteria bacterium | reverse complement strand
AGGTGGCCGTTGAAGAAGGGCAACCCGAGCATGATCCCTTGAGAATTAAATTAACCACGCCATCGTTAAATCCCACATAATCTATCGCTCCTCCGTCATTTTCAACTGCGGGCCGTACGTATTGATCAAGTAGCGCTAATATGGGTTCGTCCAATTCACTTGGGACAGCAATTTCAGGACGTTCTTTGGCCGCCTGTTTTTCAGCCGCAACTGGCATTTGAATCAAGACCTCTTTTCCTTCGGCTAAGAAGTCCCTAATGAACTCACGCAACTCCATGGTAATAAAATCCCACGGCACATTATCTGTTTTTGTTACGGTAACAAAATTTGCAGCAATAAAATGATCCATCGTGGGGTAAAGCGCGCGCGGTTGATCGCTACCGAGGCCTGTCGTGCCGCTGAAAACCGGCAGGACTTTATGAGCCGCGTTGAGAGCGAGACAGGGCTTAGACTTGAAATCATCGACCGCGAGACGGAAGCCGCTCTGGCTGCTGCCGGATGCGCGGCACTGGCTGACCCGAAAGCCGACAGTGTTGTCCTATTCGACATTGGTGGCGGCTCAACCGAGGTCGTATGGCTTGATGCGGCAAGCGAAGGGCGTCGCTCTATCCGTAAGCGGATAAGGTCGTGGCTGTCCCTGCCGGTGGGCGTTGTAAATCTCTCGGAGCGCCATGGCGGGCGTGATGTGACGGTCCAATCCTATCAAGGCATGGTTGATGAGGTGCAATCTCATCTTGTGTCATTTGCCGCGTCATTGCCAAAGACGGGCGAGCCGCGTGATTTTCATCTCTTAGGCACATCGGGAACGGTGACAACGTTAGCGGGCGTTCATCTCGGCTTGCCGCGTTATGATCGGCGCGCGGTTGACGGTATCTGGATGAGCTCTGATCAGGTGAGCGTGATCGTTTCGCGCTTGTTGTCGATGGATTATGCCGAGCGTGTTGCAAGCGCATGTATCGGCGTTGAACGGGCTGATCTTGTTTTGTCGGGCTGCGCAATTCTTGATGCCATTCGCAAAGTCTTTCCCTCAGATCGTGTGCGTGTTGCTGATCGCGGATTGCGTGAAGGCATTCTCATGCAATTGATGGTCGAAGACGGTGTGTGGCACGATCAAGCTTTAGGTGCCGCATGAGCGGCGAGCGTCTCTCAGGGCGTGAAGGCGGGCGTTCGCTTAAGCAACGCGTGAAGACCGCCAAAAAGCGTACCGTCTCCCAAACGCGATGGTTAGAGCGTCAATTGAATGATCCCTTTGTCGCGCGTGCGAAACGCGAAGGATATCGTTCGCGCGCAGCGTTCAAAATCATCGAGCTCAACGAGAAATTTAAACTCTTCAAACTGGGTGGCCGCATCGTTGACTTAGGCGCGGCTCCAGGCGGATGGGCACAAGTTGCAGCGAAGATTGTTCAATCCGATAAGGGCAAGGGCAAAGTGATTGGTATTGATCTTCTTGAGATTGAACCGATCATCGGCGTTGATTTTACGGTTATGGATTTTCTCGAAGCCGATGCGCCGGATAAGCTCAAAACGATGCTCGGTGGCGAAGCCGATGTCGTGATGTCGGATATGGCGGCGAATACAACGGGCCATAAGAAAACCGATCATTTGAAAATCGTGGCGCTGGCTGAACTCGCGGCTGAATTTGCGCGCGAAGTCTTGGCGCCGGGCGGGGCCTTTCTCGCCAAAGTCTTGCAAGGCGGGACAGAGGGCACATTGCTCGCTGACCTCAAGCGGGATTTCGCGCAGGTCAAACATTACAAACCCGCGGCCAGCCGCTCTGATTCGGCGGAACTTTATGTTGTTGCGACCGGATATCGCGGGCGCGCTTCGGCCTGATCCCGTCCGATCGCAGCATTTTTCAGCATTTGGCGGAAAATCACTGTATTAATTGTCTCACCGCTCGGTTTCCGCTTCCCGAGTCCGGGGGAGCATGATACGTCCCACTGCCAATCCGACGACCGGCCCCAAGTTGCCGCCGCGCTTTAAAAGCCGGTTGTCCCCGCCTCATTTTCGAGCGTCCAGGAGTTGGCCATGGCCGTAAAATCGGCAATTCGTGAATCTTTCACTTTCGATGATGTTCTCTTGCAGCCGGGCCATTCTTTGGTGATGCCGGGCGATGTCGATGTGACGACACGGCTTACGCGGACGCTTAGCTTGAAATTGCCGATCATCTCTGCGGCGATGGATACCGTCACCGAACATCGTTTGGCGATTGCTATGGCACAAGCGGGCGGCTTGGGTGTTCTTCATCGCAATATGACGCTTGAAGAACAGGCCAATGAAGTGCGCGCGGTGAAAAAATTCGAAAGTGGTATGGTGGTCAATCCACTGACCATTTATCCTGATGAAACACTCGCTGATGCGCTCGAACTTATGAAGCGTAATCATATTTCTGGCGTGCCAGTGGTCGAGCGGGGCCCTTCTGATAAGCCTGGCAAACTTGTCGGTATTCTCACCAATCGCGATGTTCGCTTTGCGACCAACCCGCAGCAGCCTGTTTCCGAATTGATGACGAAGGATCGTTTGATCACGGTGCGCGAAGGCGTAAGCCAAGATGAAGCGCGGCGTCTGTTGCATCAATTCCGGATTGAGAAGCTTCTTGTCGTTGATGATCACTTCCGCTGCATCGGTCTTATCACCGTCAAGGATATGGAAAAGCAGGTTGCGCATCCGAACGCCTCCAAAGACGCTCGCGGTCGCCTTCTTGTGGCGGCAGCGACAACTGTGGGTGATAATGGTTTTGAACGTGCGGAAGCGCTGATCGAAGCGGGTTGCGATGTTGTATGCGTTGATACCGCGCATGGTCATTCGCAACGCGTGCTCGACAGTGTGACGCGGATCAAGAAATTATCAAACGCCGTGCAAATCATTGCCGGCAATGTCGCAACTGCTGGTGGCACACAGGCGCTTATTGATGCGGGAGCTGATGCCGTAAAAATCGGAATTGGTCCGGGTTCAATCTGCACCACGCGCATTGTTGCGGGTGTGGGTGTTCCGCAACTCTCTGCGATCATGGATGCCTATTCGGTTGCTGAGAAAGCAGATATTCCGGTGATCGCCGATGGCGGAATTAAATTTTCAGGTGATCTCGCAAAGGCGCTCGCTGCTGGTGCAGAGACCGCGATGATCGGTTCGCTTCTTGCGGGCACGGATGAGAGCCCCGGCGAAACATTTCTCTATCAAGGCCGCACATATAAAGCCTATCGCGGTATGGGCTCGGTAGGTGCGATGGCGCGCGGCTCAGCGGATCGCTATTTCCAGCAAGATATTAAAGACGCATTGAAGCTCGTGCCGGAAGGCATTGAAGGGCAGGTGCCATATAAAGGCCCCGTCGGAAGCGTCTTGCATCAGCTTGCGGGCGGATTGCGCGCCTCTATGGGATATGTCGGCGGCGCGACATTGAAGGACTTCCGCGATCGCGCGGAGTTCGTAAAAATCACATCGGCAGGCCTTCGCGAAAGTCATGCGCATGACGTCACGATCACGCGCGAGAGCCCGAATTATCCAACATGAATATTGTAAACCTTAGTCCCTCATTTGTTGTGAAAGTTGTGTCATGATTCCTGCAGCACGACTTTCTGCGGCCATAGAAGTTCTTGAGGATTTGATCACGCGTCGGCGTCCGGCGAGTGATGCGTTAAAGGACTGGGGGCTTGCCCATCGCTTTGCGGGTTCAGGCGATCGCGCGGCTATCTCAGCGCTTGTTTATGATACGCTGAGACGTCGCGCTTCCGCGTGTTATCTAATGGGTGCTGATACACCCCGTGCGATGCTTCTCGGCGCTTTGCTTCTTGAGCGCGGACAATCGCCTGACGAGATTGCCGCTCTGTGCTCGGGTGACCGCTTTGCTCCTGAACCTTTGACGGCGGATGAACTTGCATCGCTCAAGAGTAACAGGCTTGATACAGCGCCTGCGTATATTGTGGGTGATTATCCCGAATGGCTTGATGCGTCTTTTAAAGTGGCATTCGGCGATCAGCGCGGTATTGAATTAAAAGCCTTGGCGCATCGCGCGCCGGTGGATCTGCGTGTGAATAGTCTTAAAGCGACACGAGAGCGTGTGCTCGAAGAGCTTCATCATTTGAATGTCACGACAACGCCGCATGCAATGATGGGTGTACGGATTCTTCCCTCTGTTGATGGGCGCGCGCCAAGTGTTCAAGCCGAGCCAGCCTTTCAAAAAGGGCTTTATGAAATTCAGGATGAGGGTTCGCAGCTTGCCGCTACGCTTTGTGCTGTTGATCCGGGAATGCAGGTGATCGATCTTTGCGCGGGCGCAGGCGGTAAAACTCTCGCGTTGGCCGCGCTGATGGATAATCGCGGACAGATATTTGCAACCGATAGTGACAAGCGTCGCCTTGCGCCGATCTTTGATCGGTTAACGAGAGCCGCCGCGCGCAATGTGCAAGTTCGCGCACCAAAGACAAAAGAGGATGAGCCGCTAAAAGGTCTTGAAGGGCAGGCGGATCTTGTCGTGATTGATGCGCCTTGCACGGGCACAGGCACATGGCGTCGCAACCCCGATGCGAAATGGCGTTTGCGTCCCAACGCGCTTGAAGACCGGATCAAAGAACAACGTCTCGTGCTTGAACGCGCTGCGCCTTTTGTAAAGCGCGGCGGAACGCTCGCTTATATTACCTGCTCGCTTCTGCCGCAGGAGAATGATGATGCGGTTGAAACATTTCTCGCCTCGCATGAGTCATTTACGCTGATTGACCCCGAACATGTCGCATCACAAGCCGGACTTCCGGCGCTTGCGCCCTTCGTTTCCGCGAAGGGAAAAGGACTGCAATTGACACCGGCGCGCACGGGGACTGACGGATTTTTTATTGCCCTTCTCAAGAAACACTGACTGACCGACACGGACTTAACCGATGACTGCACCGCTTGATCCTCACGCGCATGAAAAAATTCTGATTGTCGATTTTGGCTCTCAGGTCACACAACTGATTGCGCGGCGTGTGCGCGAAGAAGGTGTCTATTGCGAGATCATTCCCTTTCAATCCGCAGATAAAGCCTTTCATGAGATCAAGCCGAAGGCGGTGATCTTGTCGGGTGGTCCTGCCTCTGTTCTCGATGAGAATGCGCCTTTCGCGCCTGATGCGATTTTTAAGTCGGGCCTACCGGTGCTTGGAATTTGTTATGGCGAGCAGACCATGGCTAAACAATTGGGCGGCACAGTGGAGAGCGGTCATCATCGTGAATTCGGTCGTGCTGAATTAGAGATTACATCCTCATGTGCCTTGTTTGAAGGCGTTTGGTCGAAGGGCAAGAAATATCCGGTATGGATGAGCCATGGTGATCGCGTGACGCGTTTGCCTGATGGGTTCTCTGTTGTCGCTGTCTCAGAAAACGCCCCCTTTGCGGCAATCGCTGATGAAGCGCGGCATTATTACGGCGTACAATTCCATCCTGAAGTGGTGCATACGCCGGGTGGTGAAAAACTCATCCGCAATTTTGTTCGCAACATTGCCGGCTGCCGCGCGGACTGGACGATGAAAGCGTTTCGTGAAGAGGCGATCAAACGCATTCGCGACCAAGTCGGCAAAGGCCGCGTGATTTGCGGATTGTCGGGTGGCGTTGATTCATCGGTTGCCGCCGTGTTGATCCATGAAGCAATTGGTGATCAGCTTACGTGCGTGTTTGTTGATCACGGTTTGCTGCGCTTGGGTGAAGCGCAAAAAGTCGTCACGCTCTTTCGCGATCATTACAATATTCCGCTCGTGCATGTGGATGCGAGTGAGACCTTCCTCACTGAACTTTCCGGCGTTGATGATCCGGAAACCAAACGCAAAATTATCGGCAAGCTCTTTATTGATGTCTTTGATGCGGAAGCCAAGAAAATCGGTGGTGCTGATTTCCTCGCACAAGGCACGCTTTATCCGGATGTCATTGAAAGCGTCTCGTTTACGGGTGGTCCCTCAGTCACAATCAAGAGTCATCATAATGTTGGCGGCTTGCCCGCGCGCATGAAGATGAAGCTCGTCGAGCCGTTGCGCGAATTATTCAAAGACGAAGTACGTGCGCTTGGCCGCGAGCTTGGGTTGCCTGATGCGTTTGTTGGACGTCATCCCTTTCCGGGCCCGGGTCTCGCCATTCGCATTCCTGGTGCGATCACAAAAGAGAAATGCGATATTTTGCGCTTGGCCGATGAAATCTATCTCGAAGAAATTCGTCGCGCGGGGCTTTACGATAAGATCTGGCAAGCCTTTGCTGTTCTTCTCCCCGTGCGCACGGTGGGCGTGATGGGCGATGGCCGCACCTATGACCATGTCTGCGCGCTGCGCGCCGTGACATCGGTTGACGGTATGACGGCTGATTTTTATCATTTCGATATGAATTTTCTTGGCCGCGCCGCTAACCGCATCATCAATGAGGTAAAAGGTATCAACCGCGTTGTGTATGATGTGACGTCGAAGCCTCCCGGCACGATTGAGTGGGAATGAGTGCTATGAGTGATCTCAACGCCTCCCTTCAATTGGT
>RFXE01000106.1 GCA_009921785.1 Alphaproteobacteria bacterium | reverse complement strand
AGCGCGCGCGAGGCGTCCCGAATGCGACGCGGGAAGAGTTTCGAGCTTGTGTAGAATGTCTTCGACCCTTCGCGAATCATCGCGCGGCAAAGCGCCAGATCGGCATGGGTCACATAGGGCGGTTTGGGGCCTGTCATCAGCTGTCGCTCTTCCTGATCATTCCCTAATCCCTAGCGAGGCCGGATCTCTGATGCCGACGGGGCCGGATCATGCACAGTTTCGCCTGTCTCTGTCCAGACGAGATCGCGCGTGGCCGCAATCCCGAAAGGCACCGCGTCCCGATGCGCGGCTTTAATGATGTCGCGCGCGGTCCAGGGCATAGTGAGAAGCGGCAGGGGGTCGCGCCATGACCACGTCACATCACGACAGGCCACGAGATGCGCCAATGCGGCGCGGGTCTTCTGGGCATTACCAAAACCTTTCTGCAATTCTTCCATACAAGACCAGAATTGCATCATGCGGCGTTCAGGGCGGAAGCGAATCTCATGTGTCTCATCAAGAATGGCACGCGCCAGGTCTTCTGTTTCAAAGAAATGTAAGCCGCTCGTTGTGCGGGGGTTACATTCAATCGCATAGGGCGTTCCCGCTTGGTCGATGATGAAATCGAATGAGACAAATCCGGTCCAACCCGTTGAGTGGATGAAATGATCTACCCAACGCTCGACGGCCTCATTCTCAATACGCTCGAAGCCCACCGCGACAGTGCCACCCATCAGGGTGCCACGATAAATGCTCGTTGCTTGTCTTTTTCCATTGCGGGCAAGCGAACAGGTGCTCACTTCTGCGCCAATAATACGGCGTTGAACGAGGCGATCAGGGTCAGCAATAAAAGCGGCGCCTTGATCATGAAGGCTCACGCTGTCACCGGCACAGGAGTGAATGGGTTTGATGATGAAAGGACCGGATCGCGCAATATTCAGAGCTTCATTCGAATCTGATCGCGCCGTCTCTGGGGCGGTGAGGTTGATCTTCTGACAAAGTTTGATGAAGGCGCCTTTATCATGCGTGCGATGAATGAGATCGGACGTCATGCTCAAGATGCGCGGCTGTAACTTAGTGTCCTCAGCAAGAAGCGAGACATACATAATCTCTTCAGAAACGGGCACGACGAGATCTATGGCTTCGTGTTTGATGATGTCACGCAAGGCGTTAAGATAGGTCCTGCGCTCGGTCGCGGGAGGCGGCACGCGATAGGTTTTCGCAACATGATTTGAAGCGCGGGCGAGATGATCCCGCGCCGGATCAGCGATGATTACCCGCCATCCCGCGCGATGAAAGCTTCGCGCAATATCGAGCCCTTTGGGTAGGCGGCCCAATGTGAGCAGAACAGATTGTGTCATACGCGCGCTCTCACGCGACACATGATTTGCTGTGTGGGGCGTGTGGTGAGACGCGCTGCGGGAGTAACTTTTTCAGGCTCAATCGTCTTGATATCAAAAGCGCGGATAAGGCTCGCGATAATCAAAACCGCTTCAACACTGGCAAAGGCCGCACCTGAACATATGCGCGGTCCCAATCCAAAAGGAATATAGGCATTGGAGACAATATCGTTCTCGCGTTCGGACGAGAAGCGATCGGGATCAAATACATCCGGGTCGCGCCAATAGGATTTATGGCGATGCAATACCCATGGCGCAACAATCACCAGTGCACCCCGTTTGACGCGCTTTGATCCAAGCTTTGTATCTTCCATAGCGACGCGCGGGAGAAACGTAATCGGCGGATAGAGCCTTATCGTTTCACGAAATACATTACGCGTGAAAACGAGCTTCTTGCTTTGTTCAAAACTGATGGGGCCTTCGCCGCAAAGCGCATCCACCTCGTCACGAATACGTTTCACACATTCAGGCTGTTGGCTGAGGATGTAAAAGACCCAAGTGAGCGCACTGGCGCTTGTCTCATGACCCGCAAGAAACATTACACCCAATTGGTCGATCAATTCTTCCCGCGTAAATCCGTGATCGCTCTCATCGCGCGCGAGCATGAGAGCGGCGGCGATATCATCATAATCTTTGCCGCCTTCGCCGCTATGTGTATCAAGCAATTCACCAATGGCTTTGCGGATTACGCGGCAGGCTTCTAACACATGCGGCTTTTGCGGCGTTTTCGTAAATGCCTTTTCAATCACGAGACGAAAAATTTCGACCTGCGCAACACTTTTCTCAAAAAGTGTGAAGGCTTCAAACACCTCATGCGTCACGCGCTCGGATACGCCGGTTGAAAACACCGTGCGGCAGATAATATCAGCCGTGAGATGCGACATCATGAGATCGAGACTGAAGCTCTCATCCTGCGCCGCCAATGTGCTGAGGCTTTTCAGCGTTTCGGCAACACCCGCTTGCATATCGGGAAAGGCACGATTGATTCGCATCATGGTGAGAGAAGGATCGACCATTGCGCGCTGGCGTCGCCATGTCTCGCCGGACGACACAAAAATCGAATTGCCGATGAGCGCATCGAGCGCATTCACCATGAGATCGGATTTTGGGAATATGCCTTTCTCGTCGATCAGCACTTCACGCACGAGATCGGGGCGGTTCACGATCAGGGTCGAGCGGCGGGACCAGCCGAGCGGCCCAATCTCCATTTCATAGGCTGCGCCCGGCAGGAGATTCAAAAGATTACCATCGCCGCTGCTCACGGCGCGAATAAGCGAGGCCAAAGCGGAGAGGGGCGCAGGGCGGGGCGGGCGATACACGGACGCAGAAACTCCAATCGAGGAGAAATCAAAGTTGACACTTGATCATGTCAAGACTTTGCGATTTCTTCAATCGGGGTTTGCAGACAAAGGACGCGCCGCCGATGGGCGATCTAACAATCCATGACCTGTTTATCGCCATCGTCGGCTTTCACATCGCGACGGGTGCTACCGGTGCTGTGTGTTTCTGGGTTCCGGTGATTGGGCGCAAGGGTGGTGCTATTCATCGGCGCTGGGGTCGTGTCTTCACCCATGTCTTACTGGCTACGGGTTCATTCGCGATTCTGATGAGCCTTTTGACACTTTATGATCCGCTCGGCACCCACCCGCATCTTGTCGGTCATTATGATGCGGCGTTCATTCGCGGCATCTTTGGCTGGATGATGCTTTATCTCGGTACACTCACAATCAATCTCACATGGTATGGTTGGCTGTGTGTTGAATATAAACAAAATCGCACCGCGATGCGCGAATGGAGAAACATCTCGCTTCAGCCGCTTTTGATTGCCGCGTCACTCAACTGTGCGCTTCAAGGCTTGGCGATTGATCAATTGTTGATGGTCGCCATTTCCTTTGTGGGATTTGCAACAGCCGGTACCAATCTCTGGTTTCTTTATAAGCCAAAGCCCGCGCCTAAAGATTGGCTTAAAGAGCATTTGAAAGCCCTCGTCGGCTCAGGCATTTCGGTTTACACGGCCTTCATGGCCTTCGGCTCGGTCAGAATTTTTCCGATGCTCGCGCTTAATCCGCTGATGTGGGCGATACCGCTTTCAGTTGGCGTTGGGATCATTCTTTATCATTGGTGGAAGATTGATCGCTTCCGGCCCTTTTATGCGTTTTTACTAAAAACGCCCGCTTGAATGTCAGCGACGATAATCGCGCGCTTCGGGCAGAAGATCGGCAACAACTTTTGCCGATGAAATAACGCCGGGAATACCCGCTCCCGGATGCGTTCCGGCTCCGACGAGATAAAGGCCTTTGACCTCTTCCGAGCGATTATGCGGGCGGAACCACGCACTTTGGAAAAGCTGTGGCTGCAAGGAGAAGGCCGCACCCTTGTAAGAGAGCAGTCGGTCTTGAAAGTCTTGCGGCGTGAGCATGCGCGACGTCACAATATGCTTAGACAAATCTGGCAAGACGGTTTGTTCTAACCGGCGTTCAATTTTTTGGCGATAAATCTCGGCCTCTTTCGACCAATCGGTTCCGCTTTCAAGATGCGGCACGGGCGAGAGCACATAGAATGTATCGCATCCCTCAGGCGCAAGCGATGAATCCGTCATTGTTGGCCGATGGAGATACAGACTGAAATCATCGGCGAGATGTTTTTTGTTGAAGATATCTTTGAGGAGCTCTTGATAGCGCGGGCCTAAAACCATCATGTGATGATAGACATCATGATAGCGGCGGTTGGTGCCAAAATACCAAACAAACAAACTCATCGAATATTTGGCGCGCGCGAGCTTGGCATCTGTCCAGCGATGGCGCGGATAGGATTTGAGTAAGGAGCGGTAAGTCGTTGCGGCATCGGCGTTGGAAATCACGAGATCAGCTTTGATCATTTCTCCATTTGAAAGCTTTACGCCCGTCACATGGTCGCCCTCAGTCGTAATTTCATCGACCTTTGCATTGAGACGAATTTCGCCGCCTTGATGCGTGATCAGATTCGCAAGGCCATTAATTACCGCGCCCGTTCCGCCCATGGCGAAATGCACGAGATGTAAGCGTTCGAGATGCGCGATCAGACAATAATAGGCCGTGGTTGTTAACGGATTGCCGCCGATCAATAAAGGATGAAAGCTAAAGGCGACTTTCAATTTATCATTAGTGAAATAATCACCGACCAAACCATAGACGGAACGATAGCCTTTTAAGCGAATGAGATCTGGTGCTGATCGAATAACCGACATAAAATCGTGAAAGGGTTTATCCGCCAATTCACTAAAAGCGACTTTGTAAATATCTTTGCTGGCTTCAATAAAACGATCATAACCCGCGACATCTTCAGGCGCGATACGACGCACCTCTTCGCGCATACCGTCAACAGAGGCGACGCATTTTAAAACCGTACCATCATCAAAACGGATTGTGTAAAAGGGGTCGATGGGCCGGAGATCGAGATCGTCAGACAAACGCCTTCCGGCAATCTGCCAGAGCTCTTCAAGCAGATAGGGTGCGGTGATGATTGTGGGACCCGCGTCAAAGATAAATCCATCCTGCTCATAGACATAAGCGCGACCACCGGGCTTATCGAGTTGTTCGAGCACCGTGACGCGATAGCCTTTCGCAAGAAGACGAATAGCAGCAGCGAGGCCGCCAAAGCCCGATCCGATAACAATCGCATGCGGGCGCATATCAGTCACTTGTCATGATCCTTATCAAGCGAACGTCTAAAGCGATAAAGTCCATAAGCGACAAAACCGATAACAATCGGAATGGACCACGCGGTCACAAGATCGAGATTGATATCTCGCCCTGAGGCTTTGACGCCCTTCGCCGCATAGCCGACTAAGCCGACGATGTAATAGCTGATCGCAGCAACCGAGAGGCCTTCAACAGTCTGTTGCAAGCGCAATTGCATCGTCGCACGACGATCCATCGATTTGAGCACCTGCTGGTTTTGCTTCTCGCGCGTCACATTCACGCGTGTGGAGAGAAGCATTGTGGTGCGACCAACGCGTTCAAGAATGGCCTCAAGCCGCGCTGATGTTGTGCGACAGGTGGCCATAGCGGGCGATAGACGCCGTTCATTGAATTCCCGGAAGGTTTGCAAGCCTTCAATGCGCTGCTCGCGTAATTCATCGACGCGTTGTTCGACCAATGTGTGGTAAGCCGTTGCCGCGCTGAAACGGTAATGCGTATCGCTGCGCGTCTTTTCAACCTGCGCTTCGAGTTTAGTGATCCGGTCAAAGAGGAGGGGCTCATCTTCTTCTTTTGCCCCTTGAACGGCATCGATAATTGCTAGCAATTCTTGCTCGGCCTGCTGCAGTTGCGGGCCCAATGTGCGCGCAAGCGGAAAGGCCAACAGTGCCATCATGCGATAGGTGTCAATTTCCATGATGCGTTGCACGAGACGACCCAATTGGCGAGGCGTCATGCCGCTATCGTAAACGACTAAACGACCGAATCCATCGTCATGGATTCGGAAATCGGTTAGTGCCAAACCTTTGCCGCCCGATGTCATCGAGCCAATCAACGCGTTACCGTTAAAATGAGCGTCAGCAACCGCCTCCATCGCCACGCCGCCTGCGGGCTCGGACAAAATCACCGCGTGATAGGCAGCAATCACCTTGCCGGGGAGGGCTGCGAGCCACTCCGCGGGAACCGCCGTAATCGCGGGATTTGAAAACGGCGTTGTTTCCGCGCCACTCACAAAAAACTTGTACCGCATAAACTCGGTATGCCGTTCCCATTTGATACGGAAGGCCCCGAGATCAGCGCTATAATGATTTTGATCGGGGCGAGGCGCAGGCGCACCGAAGCGTGTGACAAGATCATGTAGCGCTTTGATGTCGGCCGCGCGATCGTGATCTGGAATGAGCGCGAGATAGGAAAGCCGCACCGGTGGGCGAAGCTGTTCGGGTGGGCGCGCATGCACTTCATCATTGAGCACGCGGCGTAAAGCGTGGTCGGCGGGATTCATGCGGTTCTCCTCGCGGCTTTCGGATCTCCATCCGATACGTTCGGAAACGCGGTTGGATTTCTAATAATGCGCACTGCCGCCGCGGGATCTTCCTCATGGGCAAGGTGACCGAGCCCCTTCTGCGCGATGACCGTTGCGTGCGGCGCGAGGGCTGCTGCGTCATTTGCGGTTTCAGGAGGCACTGTTTTATCGTTTGT
>RFXE01000105.1 GCA_009921785.1 Alphaproteobacteria bacterium | reverse complement strand
TGTTTCAACAATATCTTCAACAGCTTTTGGTTCTCCCTCGATTTTATCGAGAAGGGCCGCTTCAGCCGGAGATAGACCGGCACGTGCAGCGTCGGTTACGGGCATCGGCACAACAAAACGCGCATCACTTGGTCGCGCGACTTCCGCACGCATTTGTCTTTCAAGCGCGGCATGCACCATGTCACGATGATCAATGGCTAAAAGACTAATCGGCATCGCACGGCGTGGCCCGAGCTCAAGCGTCACGCGCATACCTTCTTCAACAAGACGCACTTCACTATCCCCGCCCAACCCAATCGTGCGCATCGCAACGGCTTGCACCATGGTTTGATAGGGGCCAACGCGTGCCCCCAAAGGATCAAGACGCGGTGCCCCATTACGCATCACAGCAATGTCGGTTGTTGTGCCCCCAATATCGGAGACGAGCGCATCTTGTGATCCCGTCATAAAGGCCGCGCCCACAAGCGTTGCCGCGGGACCTGAAAGAATGGTTTCAATCGGACGCTCACGCGCAACATCGGCCGCGATCAATGCGCCATCACCACGCACCACCATGACCGGCGCTTTGATTTTTTGCGCCTCAAGAAATCGTGTCGTTGCGCCGATCAAACCATCAATAAGCGGAATAAGCCGCGCGTTCAAAACGCATGTCAACGCGCGGCGCGGGCCATCAAGTTGACTCGTGAGTTCATGACTGCATGTCACCGGCAAATGCATATGTGCGCGGATGTGATCACGCACGCGAATTTCATGATCGGGATTACGCGTTGAGAAATAGCCGGCGACAGCATAACCCGTAACCGTCTTGCCAGCACCATCAAGCCACGCATCAAGTGCCGCAAGATCAAGCCGATGCGCTTCATCACCCGTTACATTATGTCCGCCCGCAATACGCAGCATCGGATCATTACCAAGTGCGGAAGCGAGACCTTGCCGCTGGATATCATTTTCCGAGAACCCAATCATCACAAGGCCAATGCGGCGCTGCTGACCTTCAACAAGCGCATTGGTGGCAAGCGTTGTTGAGAGCGAAACGAGTTCAATGGTTGTTGCATCAATTTTTGCAGCATCGATCACGCGCGTCACGGCGCCGGAAATGCCAATGGCGAGATCATGGCGCGTGGTCAGCGATTTCGCTTTCGCGACCACTTTACTCTGCTTGTCGTCGAAGAGAACGGCATCCGTATAGGTGCCGCCAGTGTCGATACCGAGAAGAAGCGCCATAATACTCTATTCCAAATTCTACAATTTCAGCGCTTACGCGATCATCTCAACGCCAGATCTGATATTGTTTTTTTCCGTCCGTGATTTCATACCAGTCAGGCTTATCGGCAACATAAATATGTTCGCAGATATAAAGACCCGTCTTACCATCCAGTGACCCAGCGGTGATCGAAATCGTATCACTATCAAAACGACGCCAGAAGAGCGCGCTGCCGCAATCCTGACAAAAGCCACGTTCGGCCTTATCCGAGGATTTGAACCATTTCAGGCCCGATGTTTCGAGAAATGTTACGTCAGCACTTTTTGCATTTGATGTCGCAAAGAAGTTACCCGTCTGCTTGCGGCATTGCGAACAATGACACGCCACGACTTCACGCATCGGTCCATCGACTTTAAACTTAACATGACCACACAAACACCCACCCGTCAGATGTTTCTGACCTTCCGCCATTGCAATTGAGTCGGACATCGCGCGCTCCCTCGGGATAAAACCTATTTGCAGATTGCCGGACCTCTTGGCGACTGACTATCGCGAATGAGACCGTTCAAAGAGAAGTTGCGTCATGGTGCCTCTGCGAAGGTCAGTACGGTCTCGCCATAATCGCGAGTCTCGAGTGGGGCTATGCCCTCGGGCAAAATGTCGCTTGCTCCGGTTTTTTCTTCGACAATGATCAACGCACGCGGTGCCAACCACCCGCCCTTCAACGCGCTTTGCAAGGCGCGCGCCGCGAGGCCTTTGCCATAGGGCGGATCGCAAAAGACGAGCGAGAATTGCTCATGGGGCGGCAGAGGACCGAGATGCGTCGCATCACGGCGATAGACTTTTGTGATACCCGCGACGCCCATCGCATCAATATTTTCTTTGATCGCACCGCGCGCTGCCGCCGCCTCTTCGACAAATTGTGCGAAAGACGCACCGCGCGAAAGCGCCTCAAGACCAAGCGCACCGGACCCGGCAAAGAGATCGAGCACACGCGCATCCGTCACCGGATCATCATAGGCATGCAAGAGCACATTAAAGAGCGTCTCGCGCAGACGATCGGATGTGGGGCGGGTCGCCATGCCGGACGGCGCAACCAATGCGCGCCCTTTGAAGCGACCGGCAACAATACGCATCGATTACCGACCGCGCGGCGGACGCGGACCTTTGGAGCGCGGCGCACCTTTTCCTTGTGAGGGTCGGCTATCACGGCCCGACTCTGACCGCGTTCGTGGTGCGAGTTTTTCAACCGTCACGCTTTTGCCGCTGCGCGTTTGAATGCGTCCTGCACGCTCATGCGTGCGCTCGGCGTTCTCTGCGCGTGCTTTTTTCGGATCAAAACCGCGACGAGGGGCCTTCGGTGTTGAACGTGTGGCAGCCTTTTCTTGCACATCATCCGCACGCCATATTTTTTTCTGGACTTCATTGCGATGCGGACGCAATGGCCGCGCAGGCTTGTCATCCGCACCCGCTTCAGGCGGACGTGGTTCAAAACGTGGCGGACGATCCGGACGATCACCACGCGGGGGCGCGCGATCATCACGATCAAAAGAGCGACGCAGACCTCGATCATCATCACGACGCGGTCCGCGGGTTTGTTCACGACGATCAGAGCCGCGCGCATCACGCGGCCGTTCATCGCGTCGCTCGAATTTCTTCGGCGCGATGTCTTCAAACTCTTCATCATAGTTGAAGATCGGACCGTCGAAATCAACGCCCGACGCCGTCACCATTTCTGGTGAAATCTGATGGCGTAAAAATCCGGTGCGTACTTCTTCAACCGCACCTTCTGCTAATTCACCCAATTGGAAAGGGCCAAAGGAGACGCGGATCAAACGATTAACGGCCAAGCCGAAATGCTCAAGCACACGTTTAACTTCGCGGTTTTTGCCTTCACGCAAGCCGAGCGTAAGCCAAACATTGTCACCTTTTTCACGATCAAGCGTGGCTTCAATCGGGCCGTAATGCATGTCATCAATCGTGACGCCGTCTCTTAATGAATCAAGCGTTGATTGATCAATTTCACCAAAGCAACGCACACGATAGCGTCGTAACCATCCTGTATCCGGCAATTCGATGATACGGGCCAAACCGCCATCATTCGTTAACAGCAATAAGCCCTCGGTATTGATGTCGAGACGACCGACAGAGATCAAACGGGGAAGGCCTTTCGGCAATTGTGCGAAAACAGTTGGACGTCCTTCGGGATCGCGCGCCGTTGTCACGAGACCGCGTGACTTGTGATACAGAAAAAGTCTGGTCCGTTCGCGCAAGGGCAAAGGCTTACCATCAACTTCGACGCGATCACTCGGCACAATATCGCGCGCGGGCGAGAGAAGCGTTTCGCCATTAACGATCACGCGGCCTTCAAGAATCCATGCTTCCGCATCGCGTCGTGAGCAAAGCCCCGCACGCGCCATAACTTTGGCAATGCGATCGCCGGGTCGCGCTTTTGGCGCAGAAAAATCACGACGATCGCGCCCACCTTGTGGCCGGCCACGAGGTTTACCCTGATCACGGAATGATCCCTCCCGTGGCGGTCTCGGGCTGCGCGGCCGATCTCCCTCGCCCCGCTCGCGGAACGGGCGGTCACCCGATGGACGCGCACGAAACGGACGGTCGCCTTGGGGACTGTCGCCCTCGCGACGTTCACGGGGTGGCCGATCTCCCGAGGGACGGGCGCGGAAGGGACGGTCCCCTTGAGGGCGGTCGCCTTCACGGCGCTCACGAGGCGGACGGCTTGGGCGTTCGCCTCCCGAACCTTCAGAAAATGACCGGCGTGGCCCTTTTGACGGTGAAAAACGTCTCTTGCTGCCTTCTTGGCTGCGATTTTCGGAGAAAGAACGACCCTCTCCCGAAGGTCTTGACTCAGCCCGCGCGCCCTCGTCGCGCGGTTTGCGTGGACGGAAAGCGCCCTTGATCATGGTTTCGCCCGAAGACGGGCGATCTGAGCGGCCCTCGGACCGCCGATCAGAAAAACTGCGACCTTCCGGTCGTTTGCCTTTGAAGCCGCGCCCTTCCGGACGCGATCCGCCGCGCGAGGGGCCATTGCGATCCCGACCGGAGCCGGGGCCGCGCGGGGGGCGGCCTTTGCCGCCGCCGCTCTTTCTGTTGTCATCACTCATGGCGCGCTGATAGCAGAGTCATAGAGATGAAGCGAGGGGAACAAACACATCCCATGACCGACAATTCGCAAAAGCCGATGACGCTTGCGCTCGATGCCGCGCATGACGCTGCCCGACTGGGCGAGGTGCCGGTGGGGGCCGTCGTCGTGAAAGACGGTGTCGTGCTCGCAACCGCCAGCAACCGCACATTGAGCTATCTTGATCCGACCGCCCATGCCGAAATTCTTGTACTGCGCGAAGCGGCGCGCAAGATCGGATCAGAACGGCTGATTGACTGCGATCTCTATGTGACGCTTGAGCCGTGCGCGATGTGTGCAGGCGCGATCTCTTTTGCGCGTATTCGTCGTCTTTATTTCGGTGCGAGCGATCCCAAAGGTGGCGCCGTTGAACATGGTCCGCGCTTTTTCTCGCAACCCACCTGTCATCATGCGCCCGAAATCTATGGGGGTATTGGTGAAACAGAATCGGCGAATTTATTAAGGGAATTCTTTCAAGAGCGGCGCGGCGCAACCTCTTAAATTTAATTTGATTGCGCAAAAACGATTCACAGGATCGTTTTCCCGAGCGCTAAGTTAAGCCCTTGGCTTTCCGGCGCTCCGCTTGGGCTCCGCGCGTTCGTCGCTCGAAAAGCGTCACCGGCGCTTTTCGTCGTGCGCGGAGCGCACGACCGCTCCTCACCCTCCCACATTAAACGCTGCAAGCGCGGCCATGTTGACGATGTCGGAATCTTTCGCGCCCAAAGGCATGATCTGCACCGAGCGATCAAGGCCTACGAGCAACGGGCCAATAACAGTTGAACCACCAAGCGTCTGCATCATTTTGGTGGCAATCGATGCCGAGTGGAACGCAGGCATCACAAGCACATTGGCGGTGTCTTTCAAACGGCTGAACGGATATTGCGCGAGTAAATCCTTGTTCAACGCCACATCAGCGGCCATCTCGCCATCATAAATAAAATCACAATGACGTGTATCAAGTATCTTCACCGCATCAATGACTTTCGCCGAACGCTCGCCGGGCGGATGGCCGAAGGTTGAATAAGCAAGCAGCGCAACACGCGGTTCATATCCAAGACGCCGGGCAACACCGGCCGCTTCTACCGTAATGTCAGCGAGCTCTTCTGCCGTTGGCATTTCGGTGATCGCCGTATCCGCAACAATCACTGTCCGTCCGCGCGCAATTACAATTGATGCGCCCATCAATTTATGGCCAGGCTTCGCATCAATCACATTCAACACATCATTCAGCGCGACAGAATAATTGCGCGTGGCGCCCGTCACCATGGCATCGGCGTCGCCAAGTGCCACCATGGACGCGCCGAAATAATTGCGGTCATTATTGATAAGACGCTGGCAATCGCGGAACAAATAACCCTTGCGCTGCAAGCGTTCATAGAGCGCTTGCGCATAGGCGGCATTGCGATGGGACAGACGCGCATTGTGAATTTCAATGCCGTTTTTGCCATCAAGCTCAATACCGACATTTGCCGCATTGGCACGCACACGATCTTCACGCCCGACAAGAATGGCGGTGCCGAGACCTTGTGAGACGAAGCTCATTGCCGCGCGGATGACTTGTTCTTCTTCGCCTTCAGCAAACACAACGCGTTTCGGATAACGACGCACACGCTCGAAAATGCGTTGCAAGGCGCCCGCAACCGGATCACGCCTTGCGGAGAGTTGCGCTTTATAGGTTTCGAGATTTTCTATCGGCTTTTTGGCAACGCCTGTATCCATCGCCGCTTTTGCAACTGCCGGCGGAATGACGTGAATGAGGCGCGGATCAAACGGCACGGGAATAATATAATCACGACCAAAGCGCGGACGCGCACCTTGATAGGCTGCCGCGACATCATCAGGCACATCTTCGCGCGCAAGATCAGCCAGAGCGTAAGCGGCCGCGATTTTCATTTGCATATTGATGGTGGACGCACGACAATCCAATGCCCCACGGAAAATATAGGGAAAGCCCAAAACATTGTTGACTTGATTGGGATAATCCGAACGTCCTGTCGCGATAATCACATCATCACGCACCGCATGCGCTTCTTCCGGCGTGATTTCAGGATCGGGATTCGCCATCGCGAAAATAATCGGATTCGGCGCCATGCTTTTTACCATTTCGGCGGAAAGAGCACCTTTTGCGGAAAGGCCAAAAAACACATCGGCGCCTTTCATCGCATCTTCGAGCGTACGCGCTTTGGTTTCAAC
>RFXE01000104.1 GCA_009921785.1 Alphaproteobacteria bacterium | reverse complement strand
GCCGAGATCGGGAACCGGAAATGGCAAAGTGAGCAGCGCATCCGCAACAGGCTTCGGAAACACACCCGACACGAACCAATGCTGATAAGGCTTATCGGAATGGTGAGCGGTAGTGAGAGCGTGATCGAGCGCGGCATCGAAATCCGGGCGGGAAGACATCATGTCGGGATCATTCCATTGAACACAAAGCGAGTCGCGCAACAATCGCGCAAATTCATGGGTTTCCATAGCCCGAGGGAGCATCGGGCGACAAGACAAATTGCCGCGTCGCAAAGCCGCTCACTCAGGCCCGACCTATGCAAAAAAGAGGGGACAAACTCCCGAGCAATGTTGCAATGGCCGAGCAGAGCGATAATTATTTAGGCAAGAATTGAGGAAATGTCATGGCAGAGCATCACGAAAAGCTGATCATCATCGGTTCGGGACCCGCGGGCTACACCGCCGCCATCTATGCTGCGCGCGCCATGTTAAAACCCGTTCTCATCAGCGGTTTACAGCCGGGCGGGCAGCTCACCATCACAACCGATGTTGAGAACTATCCAGGCTTTGCCGAAGCCGTTCAGGGCCCTTGGCTTGTCGAGCAGATGCGCGCGCAGGCCGAACATGTCGGCACGCGGATGGTGTCGGATCTCATTGTGTCCGCTGATCTCTCCGCCCGCCCTTTCCGGCTGACCGGTGATAATGGCGATATCTATTTCTGCGACGCACTCGTGATCGCGACCGGCGCGCAAGCGAAATGGCTCGGCATTCCGGGCGAGCAAAAATTCCAAGGCTTTGGTGTGTCGGCTTGCGCGACTTGCGATGGATTCTTTTTCCGCGGCAAAGAAGTGGCCGTCATCGGCGGCGGTAACTCGGCGGTTGAAGAAGCACTTTATCTCGCTGGCCTCGCTTCAAAGGTTACCGTTATCCATCGCCGCGATACGTTCCGCGCAGAAAAGATTCTGCAGGATCGTCTCTTCGCCCATCCGAAGATCGAGGTAGTGTGGAACCACACAGTTGAGGACATTGATGGTGGGGGAACGCCGCCTTCCGTCACCGGCGTTATCGTTAAAAGCACTGAGACGGGCGCGATTAAAACCATTCCGGTTGAAGGGGTTTTTGTTGCGATTGGCCATAACCCCGCAAGCGCCGTATTCGCTGATCAACTCAAGATGAAACAAGGCGGCTATATTTGGACCGCGCCTGACTCAACCGCAACCACCATTGAAGGTGTCTATGCGGCCGGTGACGTTACCGATGATGTCTATCGCCAAGCGGTAACGGCTGCAGGCATGGGCTGCATGGCCGCGCTTGAAGCAGAACGCTGGCTCGCCGCACATGAAACTCATTTGAAGGCCGCCGAGTAATGCCGAGCAACACAGGATTCTCCGCCGCATCGACAATTGATTGGGACAAGGTCCGCATCTTCTATGTGGCGGCGGATGCCGGCAGTTTTACCCATGCCGGTGATGTGTTGCAGATCAGCCAATCGGCAGTAAGCCGCCAAGTGAGCGCGCTCGAGCGTGATCTCGGCGTGCCGCTCTTTCATCGTCACGCACGCGGCTTGATCCTCACCGAGCAAGGCGAACATCTCTTCCGCACCGCAAAAGAGATGATGCTGAAATTCGAAACCGCTCGCGCGCGTTTGACCGATAGCCGCGAAAAACCAGATGGTGATTTGCGTGTCACAACAACAGTGGGCCTCGGCGCGAATTGGCTCACCCCGCGTGTGGGTGAGTTTCTTGATCTCTATCCTGATATCCGTTTGCAATTGCTCCTCACCGATGAAGAGCTTGATCTCTCCATGCGCGAAGCGGATGTCGCGATTTGGTTGCGGCAGCCCACGCAAGCCGATCTCATTCAGCGGCGTTTGTTCACCGTGCATTTCCACGCTTATGCGTCGCAAGATTACATCAAGAAGCGCGGCGCGCCGAAAGAAACCGCCGATCTTGAAGAACATCGCATTTTGACCTTCGGCGGACCCACGCCCTCACATCTCCTCGATGTGCATTGGTTGACGACTGTCGGGCGCGATGCGCGCCACCCGCGCCCTGCCGCACTGACGATCAACAATATCTCGGGCCTTTATCACGCGGCGACACGCGGCGCGGGCATTGCGGTGTTGCCTGATTATCTCGTCGATAAAGATGCCGGCCTCGTGCAAGTGTTGTCCGAACTCGAAGCCCCCGCGCTTGAGAGCTATCTCGTTTATCCGGAAGAACTCAAAAACGTTGCGCGCGTGCAAGTGTTCCGCGACTTCCTCGTCTCGAAAGCGCAACGCTGGGCGTATTAAGTTTCATGGCCCTTATAAATTCAAAAGCCCGGCAGTGCCGGGCTTTTTTGTTTCTCGGTTGCGATTAAACGCTTAGCGCAAACTCGCCGTAAAGCGCTGGATCTTCCCGCAAGCCTCTTCGAGAATTTTGTTCGAGGTGGCGTAAGAGATACGGAAATTAGGGCCTAAGCCGAAAGCCGTTCCATGCACGGCGGCGACACCTTCAGACTCAAGCAGTTCGGTGACGAAGTCTTCGTCCGTCGCAATCACTTTGCCTGATGGTGCGGTTTTGCCGATCACGCCTTTGATGCTCGGATAGACATAGAACGCGCCTTCGGGCATCGGGCATTCAATGTCTTTCGCTTGATTGAGCATCGACACCACAAGATCGCGACGCTCTTCAAAGGCCTTGCGGCTCACTTTGATAAAATCCTGCGGGCCGTTCAGCGCTTCAACCGCCGCCCATTGCGCAATCGAGCACGCGCCCGAGGTCTGCTGGCCTTGCACCATATCCATCGCCTTGATGAGCACATCCGGCCCCCCGGCATAACCAATACGCCAGCCGGTCATCGCATAGGATTTCGACACGCCATTCATGGTGAGCGTGCGCTCCCACAAATTCGGCTCGATCTGCGCGGGCGTCGCGGGCGTCGTGAACACGAAGTCACCGTAAGTGAGATGCTCATACATATCATCGGTGAGAATCCACACATGTGGATGACGCATGAGCACTTCTGTTACGGCCTTGAGTTCATCATGCGTATAGGCCGCGCCCGACGGGTTGGAGGGCGAATTCAACACAACCCATTTCGTGCGCGGTGTAATTACACGATCAAGATCTTCCGCTTGCAGCTTGAAGCCTTTTTCGATTTTCGTATCGACGAAAACCGGCGTGCCGCCGCAAAGCAGCACCATATCGGGATAGCTCACCCAATAAGGCGCGGGAATAACAACTTCATCACCTTTATTCAGTGTCGAGACAAAGGCATTGTAGAGCACTTGCTTGCCGCCGGTGCAGACAATGGTTTGCGAGGGCTTATAGTCGAGCGCGTTCTCGCGCTTGAACTTTTTTGAAATCGCTTCGCGCAATGGCTGGATACCTGCGACAGGCGTATATTTCGTTTCGCCGCGTTGAATGGCTTCGATCGCTGCCTTTTTAATGTTGTCCGGCGTGTCGAAATCGGGCTCGCCGACCGAGAGCGAAATGATCTCGCGACCTTGCGCTTTTAGATCACGCGCCTTTTGCGTCACCGCAATGGTGGCAGAGGGCTTCACACGGGACAGGGCATCGGCAAGAAAGGCCATGGGGGACACTCCGGATCAGGCGGACAAAAAGCGCGCCGGCACAAAGGGAAATCTCGGCTTTCCCTAAAGCCCCGCTCCCACGGGAGCAAGGGCATTGCGCCCAGTTTTGCCCTTTATTTGCGCGGGCCCTTTGCCACATGTCTTAACAAATCTTCACAACGATGACGCAAATTTAATCTAAATGTCATGAGCTTAGAAGGTGTCGGGCTCTAGGGTGATGGCAGTTCAGACGATTCGCCTGATCCCGATCTTCAAAGGGAGTTCTTCATGATCCGCCATATCGCTACCGGCCTCGTTGTTGCCGGTCTTGCCCTCGCCCCCACTTTCGCCTTCGCGAAGACCTACACGACCGCCAAGACATGCAAGGCCCATCACATGGTCTGGAAAGACGGCAAGTGCCACAAGGCATAAGCTGAAACGACGTAAATCGACCCGCCCTCTCAGCGGTTCTGCCAAGGCCCGGTTTTCCGGGCCTTTTCTTTTGGGGTGAGTTTTGACTTAGAGAGCCTTGCCCCAGCTCACGTGAAAGGCCATTTTGCGGCCATGGCCAAAACACCCAAAACCACCGGCAAAGCATCAAAGCCTGACCTCAAACCGCTTGATCAACATCTCGCGGCCTTGCTGAACCCTGCGCTCACCACCGAGCGGCAAGCGAAGGCCAGCGCGCGTGCGGGCAAGCTGAGTGGGCGCTCGGAAGGCTTCGGCGAAGCGCCGCAAGCGGGCTACACGGCGGATCTATCGGTGAATGATCCGAAACTCAAAGCCGCGCTCGGTTTACCAGACATTGCACCCGATGTTCCGCATCGGGGTGACCGCATACGCGACAAGGATATTTCCCGCGAAGCGATGCTGAAAGATGCGCCGCGTCGCGTGCGCCAAGGCAATGTGAAGCGCGATGCGGAGGAAGAGGAAGAAGCAACACGCTTGGGCTCTGGCGCCACCGCCGTCGCGCTCAAGGAATTGCTCGAAGGCGGCGATCCGCGCTTTCGCGGTCGTACTGACTGGACACCGCATCGGCCCGAACGTCCGGAGAAAAGCGAAGGCGGGATCAGCTTCGAAATCGTATCCGAATATAAGCCCGCGGGCGATCAACCGACCGCCATCAAAGCGCTTGTGGACGGTATTGCCGAGCAGGAACGCGATCAGGTGCTGCTCGGTGTTACCGGTTCGGGTAAGACCTTTACCATGGCGCAGATTATCGCCGAGACGCAGCGTCCCGCACTCATTCTCGCGCCGAATAAAACACTCGCCGCCCAGCTTTATGGCGAGTTCAAAAGTTTCTTCCCGAATAATGCTGTCGAATATTTCGTTTCTTATTACGATTACTATCAGCCCGAAGCCTATGTGCCGCGCACCGATACATTTATTGAAAAAGAATCGACGATCAATGAACAGATCGACCGCATGCGCCATGCCGCCACGCGCGCTTTGCTCGAACGCGATGACGTAATCATCGTCGCGTCGGTGTCGTGCATTTACGGTATCGGCTCGGTTGAAACCTATACGGCGATGACCTTTGCCGTGAAAATGGGTGAAAGCGTCTCGCAACGCCAGCTCATCGCCGATCTCGTCGCGCTTCAATATAAACGTTCCGGCGGCGATTTTATTCGCGGGTCCTTCCGTGTGCGCGGCGATATTATCGAAGTCTTTCCGGCCCACTATGAAGACCGCGCCTGGCGTATCTCCATGTTCGGCGATGAAGTGGAATCAATTGTCGAATTTGATCCGCTCACTGGCAATAAAACCGCTGATCTCGAAGCGGTGAAGGTTTACGCCAATTCGCATTATGTGACGCCGCGCCCCACCCTTCTGCAATCGATCAAAGGCATCAAAGACGAATTGAAAACGCGGCTTGATGATTTGATCCGCACCGGGCGTTTGCTGGAAGCGCAAAGGTTGGAACAACGCACGCTTTTCGATCTCGAAATGCTGGAAGCGACCGGCGTATGCCAAGGCATTGAAAATTATTCGCGCTATTTGACCGGTCGCAAACCGGGCGAGCCGCCGCCGACTTTGTTTGAATATCTGCCCGACAACGCGCTAGTATTCACCGATGAAAGCCATGTCACCGTGCCGCAAATCGGCGGTATGTATCGCGGCGACTTTAGGCGCAAAGCCACGCTCGCCGAATATGGCTTCCGCTTGCCGTCGTGCTTGGACAATCGTCCCTTGCGCTTTGAAGAATGGAACGCGATGCGGCCGCAGACGGTGCATGTGTCGGCAACGCCCGGCGAATGGGAACTCGAACAAACCGGTGGCGTGTTTGTTGAGCAAGTCATTCGCCCCACAGGCTTGATTGATCCGGAAGTGATCATTCGCCCGGCGCGCGCGCAGGTGGATGATCTCCTCGGTGAAGTGCGCGACGTAGCCGCGCAAGGGTTCCGTACGCTCGTGACCGTGCTCACCAAACGCATGGCGGAAGACTTGACCGAATATTTGCATGAGAATGGCGTGCGCGTGCGCTATATGCATTCGGATATTGATACGATTGAGTGGCGTGCGCGTGCGCTATATGCATTCGGATATTGATACGATTGAGCGCATTGAAATCATCCGTGATTTGCGGCTCGGTACATTTGACGTGCTTGTGGGTATCAATCTCTTGCGCGAAGGCCTTGATATTCCTGAATGCGCGCTGGTTGCCATTCTTGATGCTGATAAAGAAGGCTTCTTGCGTTCAGAAACCTCGCTCATTCAAACCATCGGCCGCGCCGCGCGTAATGTCGATGGCAAGGTCGTGCTTTATGCCGACAAAATGACAGGTTCGATGGAACGCGCGATTGCCGAAACCAATCGCCGCCGCGAAAAACAGAAAGCCTATAACGAAGCCAATGGCATCACGCCCGCATCCATCAAGCGCGGCATTTCCGATATTCTCGATAGTGTCTATGAGCGCGATCATGTGCAGGTTGATATCGGCCTCGCCGATAAACCTGTTGCGGGTCACAATCTCAAACTCACGCTCGCGGATATGGAAAAGAAAATGCGCGAAGCGGCAGCCAATCTCGAATTCGAAACAGCGGCACGTCTGCGTGATGAAATCAAACGGCTCGAAGCGACCGAGCTTGCGATTGCGGATGATCCACTCGCACGTCAATCAGATG
>RFXE01000103.1 GCA_009921785.1 Alphaproteobacteria bacterium | reverse complement strand
AGCGTATCTATGTCACAGCGTCATCCTATCATTGCCATTACAGGTTCGTCCGGCGCCGGAACAACAACGGTTAAAGACACATTCTCAAAAATTTTCGTGCGTGAAGGCGTGAACGCAGCTTTTATCGAAGGCGACGCTTTTCATCGCTATGATCGCGCGGCGATGAAACAAAAGGTTGCCGAAGAAGAAAAGAACGGCAATCTTCATTTCACGCATTTTAATCCCGAAGCCAATGAACTTGAAACGCTTGAAGGCGTTTTTGAAAATTATGGCCGCACGGGAACCGGTAAAACCCGCATCTATGTTCATGATGATGGCGAAGCTGAGCTTTATGGTACGCCGCCGGGAACATTTACGCCTTGGCGCGATCTTCCCGATTCAGATGTACTCTTCTATGAAGGGCTGCATGGCTGTGCGGTAACTGAAAAAGTCAATCTCGCCAAACATGTTGATCTTAAAATCGGCGTAGTACCGGTGATCAATCTCGAATGGATTCAAAAAATCCATCGTGACAAATCGCTGCGTGGCTACTCGACAGAAGCGATTACGGAAACGATTTTGCGTCGCATGCCTGATTATGCGCGCTATATCTGCCCGCAATTCTCGCACACGAATATCAACTTCCAACGTGTGCCGACAGTTGATACTTCTAATCCGTTTGTTGCGCGCTGGATTCCGACACCGGCCGAATCGATGTTGGTCATTCGTTTCGCCAATCCACGCGGCATTGATTTCCCCTATCTCCAATCGATGTTGTCCGGCTCGTGGATGTCACGCGCTAATTCGATTGTATGTGGTGGCGATAAGCTTGATCTCGCGATGCAGCTTATTTTCACGCCTTTGATCAACAAGCTCATGGATATCAAGCGTCGTACATCCTGAGTTCGTCTTCGCTGACTGCAAACTGTTTCATCCTTTTTCCTGCTTTTTGAAAGAAAGGTTTCATCATGGATCAACCCCTCTCCGCCGAACTTAAAGGCAAAGACCGCTACCGCGCGGGCGTGCTTAAATATGCGCAAATGGGCTATTGGAACGGCGATTATGTTCCGAAGGATACCGATCTCATCGCGCTTTTCCGCATCACGCCACAAGACGGTGTTGATCCGATTGAAGCCGCTGCCGCTGTGGCGGGCGAAAGCTCGACCGCAACATGGACTGTGGTGTGGACCGATCGTCTGACTGCTGCCGATCAATATCGCGCAAAGGCCTATCGCGTTGATCCGGTACCCGGACAACCAGGTCAGTATTTCTGCTATGTCGCTTATGATTTGATCCTGTTCGAAGAAGGTTCAATCGCAAATCTCACAGCGTCCATCATCGGCAACGTGTTCTCCTTCAAGCCTTTGAAGGCTGCACGTCTCGAAGATATGCGCTTCCCCGTCGCCTATGTGAAAACCTTCAAGGGTCCACCGACCGGCATCGTGGTTGAGCGCGAGCGTCTTGATAAATTCGGCAAGCCTTTGCTTGGCGCCACAACAAAGCCAAAGCTCGGTCTCTCGGGCAAAAATTACGGCCGCGTTGTGTATGAAGGTCTCAAGGGCGGCCTCGATTTCATGAAGGATGACGAGAACATCAACTCGCAAGCCTTCATGCATTATCGTGATCGTTTCTTGTATTGCATGGAAGCCGTGAACAAGGCCTCAGCCGAAACGGGTGAAGTGAAGGGCCATTACCTCAACATCACCGCCGGCACGATGGAAGAAATGTATCGCCGTGCGGAATTCGCGAAAGAACTCGGCTCGGTCATCGTCATGGTCGATTTGATTGTCGGCTACACCGCCATTCAATCGATCTCCGAATGGTGCCGCCAGAATGATATGATCTTGCACATGCATCGTGCTGGTCACGGCACATACACACGCCAGAAAAATCACGGCGTTTCGTTCCGTGTGATTGCGAAGTGGTTACGCCTTGCGGGTGTTGACCATCTTCATACGGGCACAGCCGTCGGCAAGCTCGAAGGCGATCCGATGACGGTGCAGGGTTATTACAATGTTTGCCGCGAATTGAAGAACGAAGTCGATCTTCAACGCGGCATCTTCTTCGAGCAAGACTGGGCCGATATGCGCAAAGTCATGCCAGTGGCCTCGGGCGGCATTCACGCCGGCCAGATGCATCAGCTCTTGGATCTCTTCGGCGATGATGTTGTGCTGCAATTTGGTGGCGGCACAATCGGTCACCCGATGGGCATTCAAGCTGGTGCTCAAGCCAATCGCGTTGCGCTCGAAGCGATGGTTCTCGCACGCAATGAAGGTCGTGACATCAAGAATGAAGGCCCGGAAATTCTCCGCGCTGCTGCAAAATGGTGCAAGCCGCTTGAAGCTGCGCTCGATACCTGGGGCAACATCACCTTCAATTATGAATCAACCGACACATCGGACTTCGTGCCGCAAGTCGCTGTGATCTGATCGGAAAGGATACACATCATGCGTATTACCCAAGGCTGCTTTTCATTTCTGCCCGATCTCACTGACGCGCAGATTTCTGCTCAAATCGAATATTGCCTGAGAAATGATTGGGCCATCGGCATTGAATATACCGATGATCCGCATCCGCGTAACACCTATTGGGAAATGTGGGGTCTGCCGATGTTTGACCTGCAAGACCCGAAGGGTGTGATGATGGAACTCGAAGAATGCCGCAAGGCGCATGCGGAAAGCTATATCCGTATCAACGCCTTCGACTCGACGCGCGGTTTTGAAACCGTGCGCATGTCCTTCATCGTCAACCGTCCGAAGGTCGAGCCGAAGTTTACGATGACCCGTACCGATACGCGTGGTCGTTCGCAGACTTACGCTTGGCAAGCGACGCAATAACAGAAGAGTCACACATCATGAATGACGCAGCGCCCCAGGCCATTACCCATGTCGACCTCAAGGCCGAATATGAAGCCTCGGGCGTTGCGGCTATTCTTGATGAATTGGAGCATGAGCTGATCGGCTTGCAGCCGGTTAAGCAACGCATCCGCGAAGTGGCAGCGCTTTTGATTGTCGAGCGCGCGCGCAAGACGATGGGCCTGTCCTTCGATCCCCCCACTTTGCATATGAGCTTCACCGGCAATCCGGGCACGGGCAAAACGACGCTCGCCCTGCGCATGGCGAATATCCTTCATCGCTTGGGCTATGTGCGCAAAGGCCATCTTGTATCGGTGACACGCGATGATCTGGTCGGCCAATATATTGGCCACACCGCACCGAAGACGAAAGAAGTCTTGAAGCGAGCGATGGGCGGCGTGCTCTTCATCGATGAAGCTTATTATCTTTATCGTCCCGACAATGAGCGCGACTATGGCCAAGAGGCCATCGAAATTCTTTTGCAAGTGATGGAAAACAATCGCGAAGATCTGGTTGTCATTCTTGCGGGCTATGCCGACAGGATGGATATGTTCTTCCAGTCTAATCCCGGCTTCCGCTCACGCATCGCGCATCACATTGATTTTCCCGATTATGCGAATGAAGAGCTGCTTTCGATTTCCGAGACCATGCTCGAGCGGCAGAATTATCACTTCGCACCGGAAGCCAAAGCGACCATGGCCGCCTATATCGAGGCGCGGCGCCAGCAACCGCATTTCGCGAATGCCCGCTCCATCCGCAATGCGCTTGACCGCGCGCGGCTTCGTCAGGCAAACCGTCTCTTCACAACGGCATCGGGACCGCTTGATGCTGAAACCCTCTCGACCATTACGGCTGAGGATATTGCGGCAAGCCGCGTGTTCTCGGGCGGTATCGAACCTCGGAAAGCGTAAGTGATGAGCAAGACCATAATCGCCCCCTCCGTCCTGTCGGCGGATTTTTCGAAACTCGGCGATGAGGTCGAATCAGTCGTTAAGGCCGGTGCGGACTGGATTCATCTTGATGTGATGGACGGACATTTCGTGCCGAACATCACATTCGGCCCGCCAGTGATCAAGGCGATCCGCAACCGCACCGATAAAATTTTCGATTGTCATTTAATGATTGCGCCTGCTGATCCCTATCTCGCGGCCTTTGCCGATGCGGGGTGCGATTACATCACGGTTCATGCGGAAGCGGGTCCGCATCTTGACCGCTCGCTACAAACCATCCGCGCGCTTGGCAAAAAAGCGGGTGTGTCACTCAATCCGTCAACGCATGAAAGCGTCATCGAATATGTGCTCGATCGACTCGATCTTGTGCTGCTGATGACGGTCAATCCAGGCTTTGGCGGTCAGGCCTTTATTCCAGCGGTTATCGAAAAAGTTGCGCGCGTCAAAAAGATGATCGGCAATCGCAAGATCGACATCGAGATTGATGGTGGTGTGATACCGGAAACCGCGTCGCTCCTGACAGCGGCGGGCGCGAATGTCTTGGTTGCAGGATCGGCGGTGTTCAAAGGCGGCGAGACGCAGTATGCGTCAAACATCACCGCGATTCGCGCGGTGGCCGACGCCGCAGCCCAGTGAGTTATGCTGACAATGCAGTCTCTGCTTTTTGATCTTGACGGAACGCTGATTGAATCGGCGCCCGATATCGCCAATGCACTCAATATTGTTTTGAAAGAGGCAAACCGCCCGACGGTGACGGTTGATGAAACGCGATTGTTGATCGGCGAAGGTGTTGCGCGGCTCGTTGAAAAAGCCTTCGCCATGCGGGGCGGCGTGCCGGAAGCATCTATTCTCGCAGCCCACGTCGCGCGCATGAACAAGCTCTATGATTCCGCTCTCACCGTTGAGACCTTTGTGATCCCGCATGCGAAAGAAGCGGTTGCCGCACTTTTCGCGGCAGGTCATCGCACCGCGGTTGTATCGAATAAGCCGGGTTTTCTAACCGAGCAGATTGTTAATCATTTTGGCCTCACGCCGCATTTCCATGCCGTGCAAGGCGCAGAAGATCATCTGCCGAAAAAGCCTGCACCTGACATGCTCTTTGCGGCGCTTGAAAAATCGGGCGGCACACGCGAGAGCGCCATCATGATTGGCGACTCAGCGATTGATGTTGCTGCCGCGCGTAATGCCAAAATGCCGGTCATTCTTGTACGGGGCGGCTATACAACGGCACCCGTTGAAACGCTCGGCGCTGATTTGGTGATCGATCATCTCGGTCATCTTCATGATGCGCTTCAGCTTTTCAAATAGACTATAGATTATGACTCTTCGCGCGCTGATCTTTGATGTTGATGGCACGCTTGCGGAGACGGAAGAGCTGCATCGCGACGCCTTCAATGAGACCTTTCGTGAATTCAAACTCGATTGGTATTGGGATCAGCCACGCTATCGTGCGCTTCTTAAAATCACCGGTGGCAAAGAGCGCATTCTCGCGCATGCACATGAAATTGGCGTAACGGATCTGGATCCGCTACCGCTCCATAAACGCAAGACGGCGCTTTATAATGAAAAACTCGCGCAAGGCGCGATTGCTTTGCGTCCGGGTGTTGAAGCCCTGATCCGCAAAGCGAAAGTGCAGGGTCTACGCCTCGCGATTGCAACGACAACAAGCCGCGCCAATGTCGATACGTTGATCCACGTCACTTTAGGTGGTGCGCCGCATGACTGGTTTGAGGCGATCTGCACCGGTGAAGATGTAGTAATTAAAAAGCCTGATCCAGAAGTGTATCAGGTCGCGCTAACGCGCCTCGCGCTTACGGCATCTGAGGCCATCGCATTCGAAGATACGCGCAATGGTGTGCTTGCTGCACGCGGCGCGGGTCTCGATGTTGTTGTTACACCGAGCATCTATTCAGAGGGTGAAGATTTTTCGGGCGCGGTCGCGATTATTGAAACGCTGGAAGCGCACCATCTAAGTAAAATTGATCGGCTTTCGAAAATTGAAAGCCTCACCGCGCGCCTTGGTGATTAATCAACCAAAAGCGCGCGGCTGGATTATTTTATCGATTAGAACAAGCCTTCGACTTCGCCTTTGGCGTTCAGCTTGATCACTTCCGCTGACGGGACCTTCGGCAAGCCCGGCATCGTCATGATCTCACCGCAAATCGCCACAATGAATCCGGCACCCGCTGAAAGACGAACTTCGCGCACGGGTACCGAATGACCCGTTGGTGCCCCGCGCACATTCGGATCCGTTGTGAAGGAATATTGCGTCTTTGCCATGCACACGGGGAGATGGCCGTAGCCCGCAGCTTCCCATGTCTTCAACTGATCGCGGATCGATTTATCAGCGAGCACTTCATCAGCGTGATAAATGCGCTTTGCAATCGTTTCGATCTTCTGGAAGAGCGGCATCTCATCCGGATAGAGCGGTGCGAAATGGGCAACGCCCGACTCGGCCAATTGCACAACCTTCTTGGCGAGATCTTCAATGCCTGCCGAGCCTTGCGCCCAGTGCTTGCAGAGAATGGCTTCAGCGCCCTGTGACGCCACATACTCTTTCACGGCAGCGATTTCAGCATCCGTATCGGTCGCGAAATGATTGATCGCGACAACAACCGGAACACCAAAGCCCTTCGTATTTGCGATATGACGGCCAAGATTGGCGATCTTCATCGCGCGCACGGTGGCAACGATCACGGCTGCCGCGGGCTTCAAACCTGCTTTGCGGCATTTGATGTCGAAGAATTTTTCGGCGCCAAGATCCGCGCCGAAACCCGCTTCTGTCACAACATACTCGCCCAAACGCAAAGCGGTGGTTGTCGCAATCACGGAGTTGCAGCCATGAGCGATATTCGCAAAAGGACCGCCATGCACAAAGGCTGGATTGTTTTCGAGCGTCTGCACCAAATTTGGCTGCATCGCGTCTTTTAACAACACCGCCATCGCGCTATCGGCTTT
>RFXE01000102.1 GCA_009921785.1 Alphaproteobacteria bacterium | reverse complement strand
GTCAATCGCGCCGAGGGCGGCTTGGCATTCGAGCGATTCAAATCGATTGGCGGGAACGAGCAGCGCTTCGGAGGGTTGATCAAAACGATGATTGGAACGGCCAATTCGTTGCATCAGGCGACTCGATCCCTTAGGTGCGCCGACATTAATCACGAGATCAACATCACCCCAATCAATTCCGAGATCCAAAGTTGCCGTGCAAACAATAGCCCGGAGCTTTCCATCAGCCATCGCCGCTTCGATTTTCCGTCGTTGGCCTTTATCAAGTGAGCCGTGATGCAATGCGATAGGAAGCGCTTTTTCATTCAGCTTCCATAACGCCTGAAATACGAATTCAGCTTGCATCCGCGTATTGACGAATACGAGGCACATATGATGCGCCACAATTGCGTCGTAGATTTCAATCATTGAAGATAAAGCCGTATGGCCAGCCAACGGCAATTTGGTATTGGATTTTAGAATTTTGATTTTGGGTTTTATACGCTCCTCAACTTCAATCAGTTCGGCAAGCTTATCTTCGTTATCTTGTGCAACGAGATAGCTGCGCAGTTCATCTTTATTTCTAACCGTCGCTGATAGACCTATCGTCGCGAGGGCTGGTGCGTGTTGCCGTAAACGTGCCAGTGCCAATGAGAGCAGCTCACCCCTTTTGGTGGGCGCGATAGCATGAAGTTCATCGATAATGATGATTTTGAGATCTGAAAAAAAATTTGCGGCCTCACGATGGGCGAGAAGGAGGGAGACCTGCTCGGGTGTTGTTAGCAGAATATCCGGAGGCCGTTGAACCTGTCTCGCGCGCTTTGTGGTTGGTGTATCACCCGTTCTTGTTTCGACGCGTATATCGAGGCCAAGATCTCTGATTGGAAATTCGAGGTTTCGTTCAATATCGACCGCAAGGGCTTTAAGTGGCGATATATAGAGTGTGTGAATTGATTTTGATTTTTTACGGTCTTTTCGCGTCGATAAATCGACAAGGCTTGGTAGAAAGCCCGCGAGAGTTTTACCCGCACCTGTCGGTGCAATCAAAAGTGTATTCTTTTGCTCTTGTATATTTTTTAAAAGCGCGAGCTGATGCGGATGCGGCGACCAACCGCGCTTTGCAAACCATTTTGCAAAGTGTTCAGGAATGCCAATAAATTGCAAGGCAGCATCACTCGTCATTGACTGAACAAAGCCGCTCACTCTTTCATCGTCAAGCGTCTAACAAAAAAGGGCGCCACATGGCGCCCTTTTAAGCTACGATCGCGACTCTTTAGCGCATCGTTGGAATGACGAATTCCGCACCATCCTTGATACCCGATGGCCAACGCGACGTGACCGTCTTGGTCTTGGTGTAGAAGCGGAACGCATCGGGGCCGTGCTGATTCAAATCACCAAAGCCCGAGCGCTTCCAGCCACCGAAGGTGTAATAAGCCAGCGGCACAGGGATTGGCACATTGATGCCGACCATGCCAACTTGTACTTTGGACGCGAAGTCGCGTGCGGCATCGCCATCGCGCGTGTAGATCGCTACGCCATTGCCATATTCGTGATCATTGCAGAGCGCGAGGCCTTCGGAATAATCCTTAGCGCGCACGACCGAGAGTACGGGGCCGAAGATTTCTTCCTTATAGATGCGCATGTCCTTCGTTACATTGTCGAAGAGACAGCCGCCCATATAGTAACCATTCTCATAGCCTTGCAGTTTGAAGTTGCGACCATCGACTTTGAGTGTCGCGCCTTCCTTTACGCCAAGATCAACGTAAGATTTAACCTTGTCGAGATGAGCTTGCGTGACGAGCGGACCAAAATCGGCTGACGGATCAAGCGATGTACCGACCTTCAAGCTTTCAACGCGGGGAATGAGCTTTTCGACCCGCTTCGATAAAGAGCTCGGCAAGGCGCAGCGGCACACCAACATCGCGCTCTGATGGCTTCAAAATAAACGCGTTACCGCATGCAATTGCCGGCGCGCATTTCCACAGCGGGATCATCGCAGGGAAGTTGAACGGTGTAATACCGGCCACAACACCAAGCGGTTGACGCAGCGAATACATATCAATGCCCGGACCTGCACCATCGGTGAATTCACCTTTAAGCATATGCGGTGCGCCAATGCAGAATTCGACCACTTCGAGACCGCGCTGAATATCGCCCTTCGCATCGGCAACCGTCTTGCCATGTTCTTTCGCGAGCAATTCGGCGAGTGAATCATATTCGGCGTGAACGAGTTCGAGGAACCGCATCATCACACGCGCACGGCGCTGCGGATTGGTTGCGGCCCAAGCGGGCTGCGCCGCCTTGGCATTTTCAACAGCGGCGCGGACTTCGGCCTTTGAAGCCAATGGCACTTTCGAGGCTACTTCGCCCGTCATCGGCCAAAACGCGTCAGCAAAACGGCCTGATGTGCCCTTTACATGCTTGCCGCCAATGAAATGCGTGAGTTCTTGAACCATACCAACCATCCTCTCAACCGATAAATCTGCGCCTGATCGTGGCTTTCCTTAAGCCGTAACCCAATTGTGAGGCAAGCCTCACCGTGCCGGTGTCGAAGTCCAGCCAATATGGGCGTGATCCTTCGACATTGTGAATTTCCAGGCCTTTTTCGGCCCCGCCATGACATTTAAGTAATACAAATCGAAGCCATGTGGTGCTGCCACCGGATGGAAGCCTTTTGGTACAAGAACGACATCACCATCCCTGATCGCCATGGACTCGTCGAGCGAACCATCCTCCGTATAAACACGCTGAAAACCGAACCCCTGCGGCGGGTTTAAGCGGTGATAATAGGTTTCCTCGAGATAAGTCTCGTGCGGATAATTATCGGTATCGTGTTTATGGGGCGGGTATGATGACCAATTGCCACCCGGCGTGATGACTTCGACGACCAGCAAGGATTCGGCATGCGGCGATGTATCGGGAAGGATATTGCGCACATAGCGCGTATTGGTGCCGGTGCCACGAGTCTCCTGCGTGATCTCGCTAGGGGGAATCACACGCGGCGGCAGGTTTGCTTTGGCAGGCGACGAGCATACGGCAATCGCACAGGCACCATCGGCCTTGATTGTATAATCGGAATGCGTGGGCACATAGACCGACCAGGGTAACCCATCAAAAACATTAGCGCGCTCGCCCAGAATACCGCATTCCAGCGCACCGGCGCGAATGGCCGCGCGACCCGTGAGTATGACGAGGCAGACTTCCTTGTCGCCCGTTTCACGTGACAGGCGCTGTCCATCGTTCAAATGATAGACTTCAAATCCGACATAAGACCATCCCGCCGATTGCGGTGTGATTGCCAAGACTTGACCCTCTGCATTGGGATGTGAGGGATGAACGAGAAGATGTGACATTGTCTATTTCCTCACCGGAATTGATCACCGAGTTTTGGTGCTTTTGTTAGGCTTTTTCCCACGCCGCGACCAAACGTGCAAATGAGTCTGCCATCCGTGTGACCGCGGTAGGATCATCGATTGAACCTGCAAGCCATTCTCGTGCGGGATCTGCGAAGATGGTGCGGCCAACTGCAAAGCCCTTTACGCGATGATGCGCTTTGGCGAGCGAAAAGGCTTTTGCCAATTCGGCTTCGGGGGCTTCTAAACCAAGAAGCACAATGCCGCGGCACGAGGGATCATTCACCTCGATCGCATGATCAATATTTTTCCATGCTTCTTCCGTTTTTTGTGCTTCGAGCTTCCACCAATCGGGTTTGATTCCCAAATCATATAGGCGGCGCATCACTTGGGCAGAGGTATCATCGGTAAGCGCGCCATGTTTGCCGCAAATAATCTCGACCAAAAGCTCACGCCCCAAGCTTCGTGCCGCATCATAAAGGCGCAATAACTCACGTTCTTGTTTGGCTTTTAAATCAGCGGAATCATCGGGATGATAAAAGCACAGGCACTTGATTGTATGGTTGACGGGCCATTCAATAAGTTTTGCCGCAAGTGATCCGCCGCCTTCAAAATCAAGCGGTCGTGAGCCCGGATCTTCGACAGGACGACCAATCCAGAAATCATGATCGGCTGCACGAAACAAGGCTTCGCGACCATACGTACCATCAAGCAACATGCCGAAGCCCGTGCGACCTTTTGCAACACGTGCGGCGGCATCGACCGCGAGGCGCTTGAAAATTTTTAATGAAATGCGTCATTTCAGAGAATGTCGGATATTCGGCCGAGCAAAGAAGGCGCGAGACGGCAAAGGCACCGCCCGCATTGGCATAGGCGCAACAGGTTTCAATTGGTTCATCGCGTAACCATCCGCGCAAAAAGCCTGACATGAAGGCGTCACCTGCGCCCAGCACATTATAGACTTCAACCGGAAAACCCGGACCTTTAATGCCCTTCTCAATGTCGTCAGGGATCGCATCAGGGAATACAACGCAACCCATGGGACCGCGTTTCATCACAATCAACGCCTTCGATTGTTGACGTACCGCTTTGAGTGCGGCCAAGGGCGTATCTTCGCCACCCGCAATCATCAACTCTTCTTCGGTACCAACAATCAAATCACATTGCGACAAAATCGGTTGAAGATGCGCTGTGACATCGCCTGACTTGATATAACGCTCTTCGCCGGCACCATGACCCGCAAGGCCCCAGAGATTGGGGCGGTAATCAATATCAAACACGATTTTGCCACCGTGCCTTTTCGCAAATGCCATCGCCTTCTTCTGCGCGGCGGCCGTGTTCGATTTTGCGAAATGCGTGCCCGTGACGACAACCGCGCGTGATGAGGCAATATAGCTTTCATCAATATCGCTTTCATCGATTGCACCATCAGCACAATCGGAACGATAGAAAATCAGCGGGAAGGATTTGTCGTCGCGAATGCCTAAAATGACGAGAGCAGTGAGACGGCTTTTGTCGGTATGCACGCCTTGTATATCAACGCCCTCACGCTCGAGCTGTTCGCGGATGAACCGACCAATATGCTCATCGCCGACGCGGGTGATCAGACCGCTCTTAAGCCCCAGCCGAGCTGTACCGATGGCGATATTGGTCGGGCATCCGCCGACCGCTTTCGAAAAACTCGCCATATCCTCAAGACGGCCGCCCACTTGCGCGCCATAAAGATCGACCGACGAGCGACCGATAGCGATGAGATCTAATTTTTTATTCGTCGTCATTAATGACTATCCATCTGTTAACACGGACTTTTCATAAGAGCGTTTACTGTTATTTGGTTTGGAAGTGCCCCAAAACTATCCACTATTGCGAAGACCCGCGGCGATCCCGTTGATTGTTAACTGAATACCCTCGAGCACGTGATTTTTACCGGGTTCGTTTCGATGCTGCTTGAGCAGTTCAACTTGCAAGTGATTAAGCGGATCGAGATAGGGAAAGCGATTTTTAATCGAACGCGCCAATAGTTGGTTGTCTGCAAGCAATGTCTTCTTGTCGACAATTACCAAGAGATTGCGGATCGTTTCACGCCATTCTGTTTCAATACGACCGAAGATATCGTCACGAAGTTTTTTATCAGGCACGAGTTCCGCGTAACGGGAGGCAATGGCGATGGAGCTTTTCGAAAGAACCATGTCCATATTTGAAAGTAACGTTTTAAAAAATGGCCAAATAATTGCCATTTCCTGCAGTCTTTTAAGGCCCTGCTCGCCGTGTTTTTCGAGATAGGCATTGATCGCGCTACCGAAGCCATACCAGCCCGGCAACATCAAACGTGATTGTGCCCAGCTAAAGACCCAAGGAATTGCGCGAAGATCTTCAATGCGGCGTGACTTAGTTCGCGATGCAGGACGCGACCCAATATTTAACGTTGCGATCTCATTGATCACTGTGGAATTCCAGAAATAATCGAGAAAGCCATCGGTTTCATAAACTAATCCGCGATAGGCACAGAAAGCACTCGCAGAAATCTCATCCATAGCCGCAAGATAATCAGGCTTTGGTGGTGCCTGATCCGAATGGACCAATGATGCTTCAAGTGTTGCGGCCGCTAAAATCTCAAGATTGCGACGACCTACTTCGGGATTGGAATATTTCGACGCGATGATTTCACCTTGTTCAGTGATGCGGATAGCACCATCAACGGCACCTTGGGGTTGCGCCAAAATCGCGTCATAGCTTGGTCCTCCACCGCGACCAACGGAACCGCCGCGTCCGTGGAAGAGGCGCAAGGAAATATTGTGACGTTTGAACACCTCGATGAGTCGCAACTCAGCTTTGTATAATTCCCATCCGGAGGTAACAAAACCACCATCCTTATTGGAATCTGAATAGCCGAGCATGACTTCTTGAAGATTGCCCCGGCTTTCGAGAATTTTTCGGTAGGCTGGAATTGAAAAAGCCTGATCCATAATCTCAGCGCAGCGCTGCAAGTCATCAATTGTTTCGAAGAGAGGGACAATATTGACCTTAGTTTGTCCCGTATGATCGACGAGGCCCACTTCCTTATTGAGTAGCGCTAATTCAAGAAGATCTGAAACGGATTCCGCTTTAGAAATGATCATATTCTCGATTGCGCGTTGTCCGAAGATTTCGACGAGAGCCGCAGCGACTTGGAAAATTCTAATTTCCTTGAGCGTTTCTTCAGAATATTCGAGATGCGACGACATCAGAGGGCGTGCGGTCGATAACTCCGATACGAGGAGCGCAATTTTTTCCCGTTCATTTCGGAGATTATAAGCTGTGCCAGGCGCGACCATCTCCACCAGCTCATCAATCACTCGGCCATGGACTTGTGAATTCTGTCTCAGATCGACGGTTGCAAGGTGAAAGCCAAAACAATCAACAGCACGGCGCAAATTACGTAACCGGCCATCGGCAATAATGTCGGCACCATTAGCACGCAA
>RFXE01000101.1 GCA_009921785.1 Alphaproteobacteria bacterium | reverse complement strand
CCTTGCCGCTTCAACCGGATCACTTTGCCTTCGGTCACACCGGCAGGCACTTTCACTTCGATCATACGACCTGTTGGCAAGGAGACACGCGTCGTCGTGCCCGAAAGCGATTCAGCAAGTGTGATTTTCGCTACAACTTTGATGTCTGGTCCCGGCTCGGGCCCGCGTTTTTTTGCACGCGGATCACCTGATCCTGAACGAAAGAAATCCGCAAAGAGATCAGAGGCGTCGAAGCCTGGACCACCGAAGCCGCCGCCGCCAAAGGGCCCGCCGGAAAATCCGCCTGCGCGACCTGAACGCGCGCCACCAAAGGGTCCACCACCAAAGCCTGCGCCAAAGCCCGCACGCGGTTTGCCTTCGGCATCAATCTCGCCCGCATCAAATTGCTTGCGCTTCTTGTCGTCGCCCAGAATTTCATAGGCCGAGTTCAATTCGGCAAATTTATCCTTGGCCTTCGGATCAGTCTTGTTGCGGTCGGGATGAAGGACTTTCGCCTGCTTGCGGAAAGCCTTTTTGATGTCATCCTCGCTCGCAGTCTTGCCGACGCCGAGGACGGAATAAGGGTCACGCATGAAGCAGGTCCTGACTCATTCATTTCCGTGAAAACCGGAAAGAATTAGATTTGAACCTTATTTAAGGGCCGCTTCCGCTCTGCGCAATGCGAGGGTGTAACGAAGTCAGCTTTTTTGCGAAGCCGTATCAACGATATGCCAAGCGCCGGCCATGGACCGGCAGGCGGTGCCGTTGGTCGTTTGAGGTTCTTTGCCGGCTGTTTTCACTTCGGCCTCAAAGGCGCGGCAGAGATCGCCCTCACGCACAAAGGCGATGCCCAGCGCGCGGAAAGAGCCTTTGGTGCCACTTTTGCTGCTCCAGAGAACGGATGTGCCTGCATTGTCGGGTCCGAGTGCCGTGGCAAGCGCCGAGGAGGCTTCATTCCAATCGCTGGCGGTCAACGCAGGGGAGAGCGCTGTGGCATCCGAGCGGATGGCGCTTGTATAGAGCGGCCCACGATCGGGCATGAATTCCGAGAAGATGGGCAGAGTCGAGCCGCACGCACCAAGCGCGAGCAGCGTCGAGGCAGCCAGAAGCTGGCCGAGAGGCCGGAGGCTCCGGCGGGCATAATTCAGAAAAACCATTGGCAGGGTTACGCCGTATGTCCTATGCGACCTTCTGGCCACGCCGGAGCATTAGAATCGTGAAAAGTTTAACGGATGGTGACTTTACTGAAGCGGCAGAGCCTTTTGCTCTGTTTTCGCACTGGTTTTCTGACGCCACGGCCTCAGAACCCAATGATCCCAACGCCATGGCGCTCGCGACCGTCGATCCGGACGGCCTGCCGAATGTGCGCATGGTCTTGATGAAAGGCTGGGATGAGGCAGGCTTCGTGTTCTACACCAACACCGAATCAGCCAAGGGGCGCGAATTGCTGAGCGGCAAAAAGGCGGCTCTTGTTCTCCATTGGAAGAGCCTCCGGCGGCAAGTCCGCGTGCGCGGACCGGTTGAGACTGTGAGCGAAGCCGAGGCCGACGAGTATTTCCGCTCTCGCCCGCGTGATAGCCGGATCGGCGCGTGGGCGAGCCAGCAATCGCGGCCGCTCGAGAGCCGTTTCGCGCTCGAGAAAGCAGTCGCGACCAATGCCACGAAATATGCGATAGGAGATGTGCCGCGTCCGCCGCATTGGACCGGTTTCCGCATCCGCCCTGTCGAAATCGAATTTTGGCAAGACAAACCGTTTCGCCTGCATGACCGCGTTGTGTTCCGTCGATCCACACCGGAAGGCGGTTGGAGCAAGGCGCGTCTCTATCCGTAAGTTTATTCTCACTCCCTGTTTTTGTTTTTGCGTATGAAGGAAAACCCTATGACACAGACCGGCGAAAACGCCCCGCGCCGCACGATGCTCCTCACCGGAGCCAGTCGCGGTATCGGTCATGCGACCGTGAAGCGTTTCTCCGCAGCGGGATGGCGTGTGATCAGTTGTTCGCGCCAAGCGTTTCCCGAAAATTGCCCGTGGGAAATGGGCGCGCAAGATCATATTCAGGTCGATCTCGCCAATCCGCAAAACACATTTGAGGCGATTGCTGAAATCAAGCGCCGTCTTGAAGATGGGCGCCTTGATGCGCTTGTGAACAACGCGGCTATTTCTCCGAAAGGCGAAGGCGGATCACGACTGGGTGCGATCAATACCGAATTCGATACATGGAGCACAGTGTTTCAGGTGAATTTCTTTGCGCCTGTCATGTTGGCGCAAGGCTTGATCGATGAACTCAAGAAAGCGAAAGGCTCGATTGTGAATGTCACATCGATTGCCGGATCGCGCGTGCATCCTTTTGCGGGTGCTGCTTATGCGACATCGAAAGCCGCACTCGCGGGCCTTACCCGCGAGATGGCATCCGATTACGGTCCGCTCGGTGTGCGTGTGAATTCAATCTCGCCCGGTGAAATCGATACGTCTATTCTGTCACCCGGTACCGATAAAATTGTGGCGCAGATTCCGATGCGCCGTCTCGGTACACCTGAAGAAGTGGCGAAGGCGATTTATTTCTTGTGCACCGATCAGTCCTCTTATGTGAATGGTGCGGAAATCCATATCAATGGCGGTCAGCACGTTTGAGATATTTGTGTCATGAGTGATCGCCTTTATCCCAACCGACCGATTATTGCCGCATCCATTGCTGTGTTTCGTGGCGGCAAAGTCTTGCTCGCGGCACGGAAAGAAACGGCATCAAATCCTGTCTTCTCTTTGCCGGGCGGTCTTGTTGAAATCGGCGAAACGTTGCAAGAAGCGGCATTGCGCGAATTACAGGAAGAAGTGAGCGTTGAAGCGCGTATCATCGGCTTCATTGATCATGCCGAATTTATCGAGCGTGATGCGGATGACAAAGTGAAGCGCCATTTCGTCGTGAACGCGTTTGTCGGCGAATGGGTCAGTGGGGAAGCAACGACAGGCCCTGAAGCGCCCCATGTGATGTGGGTTGATCCTCAAGCACTTGGCGGCATAGCGACAACCAAAGGCTTGAACATCATCCTCGACAAAGCCGTGGCGATGATGCGGGGCCGAGCTTAATTTCTTTGAACGCGACGCGTGTTTTCATTTCACACCCACGCGTAAACCGGGTGAAGGCCGTTCTTGCAGCACGTTACGACGGAACCGAAATAACGCTGCTGGCCTTCCGCGCGTTGTCGTTTGTTGACCGGTAGGTTCAACGAGTGCTGATGTTTCCACAAGCCGTCTGAAATTTTGTTTATGCACGTGACGGCCGGAAATTGATTCAAGCGTTTGCTGTAACGATGTCAGTGTAAAATCCGGAGCCATCAATTCAAACACAACCGGGCGATATTTGAGTTTGGCGCGTAAGCGCCCCATCGCCGTGGCTAATATGCGACGATGATCATGGCGCATTGGCAAACCAAATCGGCGCGCTGTTTTTTCATCAAGATCGCCGGGACGCCCATCGCGGATCGCCTCAAAGACAAGACCCGCCTCGTAAAGCAATTCATAACGATCAAGAACTTTTTCTTCATCCCAAGGTGAAGGATCAATGCCAAACGCAAGTCTAAATCGTTCAAAGCGCGAGAGCGCGCGGTGATGCGGGTCAGCGCGCTCCGCTTCTTGATCGAACGCCCATGCTGAAAGACGCGGCACGATTTCGCGATCAAGAATAGCGGGACGTCCTTCACGCCAATCTTCCCACGGAAAATAAGAATACCAAGGTTTAAAGGCTGCGGGATCAGCACCGTCATCGCCCTGCGTGGCGATACGTGTCAAGGCAAGATAGCCAATGGATACAACATGCGGTGCACGATCATCAGGACGTGTGTGACGACCGCGATCAGCAAAAGTATAAAGCTGTTCGACATAGCCGAGCGAGAGACCCGCTTGCGCCGTCACGAAATCGCGCAGCGCAATTTCAAGGGTACGATGGGCGAGAGGGTCGAAACGGCCATAAGGCAAACCATCACCATCACGATCAGACTGCGCCACAAGAATTTGAGGTTGACCACGTGCCACCGCAACCACGGCTGCGGCGAGGCCAATTTCAATCGGTGTTTCCGGGTGACGGTTTGTCATCATTGATCAATCATAGACGAGTTCAAAAGGCGTGCCTTCAAACGCATCAGCACCTCGACCAATCGCCGCAATCGCCTTTTTCATGCGCCCGTCGCGATTGAGTAAGGAATCGGCGAGCGCAATCAACCGAGGATTAGGTGTCGCACTTGGCGCTGCCGCTCTTAACCGCGTCGCAAGATCCTCTTCATCTAGTGAGGGATTTAGCACACTCGCGGCAATATAGGCGGCAGCCGTTGAGCGGCTGATACCAGCCCAACAATGAATGACAAGCGGTGCTTGTCGATCCCATGCTTTGACAAAACCGATTAGTTTTTCAACATGCGCCGTGCCGGGAAGAATATGGCCGTCAAGCGGTTCGGTGATATCGCTCGCGATCAAGCGCAAATGCTGCTCTTCGCGAATTCCCTCAGGGCGTATGACACCAGAGGAATCGCTCAGCAGAGTAACGACATGGCGCGCGCCCGTATTTTTGACTGTTTCCTCAAGCCGCGAGAGTGAGCACACATGAAGCTTTGGCATTAAAATACAACCTTTAAACTTTTAAACTCTTATCCCAGCAGCAGTGATAAGCGATCTAGAAACACGGCCTTTGCTTTCTCGGCAGGCATAGGGTCCAAAAATTCTTTCTGAATTGAAAGGCCCCGCGGGGGTGCGCCAAAAATTTTGAGCGCATCTTGTTCATCAAACCCCGCCAAAGTGACAGCTTCATGATAGGCTGCGATGCCATCGGCATTTTTGATTTCAGATATCAACGTCGACGGAGTGTCGACAGGAATGTTAAAGCGCTTATGAATCGCGCCGAGCAAGCGCTTTTCGACGGCCTTATAGTCACCGCCGATAACGGCTTTAAAAGGCGAGATCATATCGCCCACAACATATTCGGGCGCGTCATGTAAGAGCGCTGCGAGCCGCTCTTCACGCCGGGCATGAGGGTTCATTGCAAAAAAAATCGATTCAACGAGGAGTGAATGCTGCGCAACAGAAAGTGAATGCGCGCCTTTGGTTTGTCCATTCCACCGCGCAACACGTGAGAGGCCCAGTGCAATATCTTCTGCTTCAATGTCCTCGGATTGTGGATTGAGTAGATCAAGCCGGCGTCCTGACAGCATCAATTGCCAAGCGCGAGGAGGTGAAGCACTCACGCTCATTACCGCGCCCGCTCCAGATTTTTGACTTCTTCATGGCGGAAGCAGTCCACAAGGTGATCATTCACGATTCCTGTGGCCTGCATGAAGGCATAAACAATTGTCGGTCCACAAAATTTGAACCCGCGCTTTTTTAAGTCTTTGGATAATTTTTGCGATTGGATCGATTCGGTCGGGATATCTGTCATCCGCTTGGGCTTTTTTGAGACAACGCGCCCATCGGTGAAGCTCCAAATATAATCGGAAAAGTTGCCGTGCTCTTGAATGTCAAGATAGAGTTTGGCGCTGGCAATCGTGCCTTCAATTTTACCGCGATGACGAATGATGCCTTCATTTTTGAGAAGAGTTTCGACTTTCTTCGGCGTATAGCGCGCAATCTTTTCCGGATCGAAATTATCAAAGGCTTTCCGAAAATTGTCGCGCTTGCGCAAAATGGTGATCCAGCTCAGTCCGGCCTGAAATCCGTCGAGGATCAGTTTTTCAAATAAAGCGCGGTCATCATATTCGGGCACGCCCCATTCTTCGTCGTGATAGGCGACGTAGAGCGGATCAAATCCGGGCCAGGGGCAACGCTTTTTACCGTCTTCATGCGTCAGGACTCGGGTTTCTCTCTCAGCCATGTGTCGTATTCTCGTTCAGGTCGTTGATTGTGAATGTCATGAAGTCACGCGCCTCAACATGAAATGCAAGCCCGCCTGCATAAAGGGCTTCACCCGCTTTTTGAGCATCGGCAACGCGATCAAGCCGCAAGCGCGCGAGCGCATGGCCCCCTGAAGTTACCGATCCGATCATGCCGATCACTCGTTCACCGGCAAAAGCCTCGCAACCTTCCGGCGGTGAGATGCCATCGACAAATGTTACCGGAACGCAGCGTGTGCGGGCAGTTGAGCGGTGTTCCATGCGCGAGACAACTTCTTGGCCGACATAGCAGCCTTTTTTAAAATCAATCCCGTCCAAACAATCCATCAGACTTTCATGCGGGAATGTATCGCCATAGATAAAATCACGCCCGCCCATTGGCACACCGCAGGCGATCCGATGCGCGTCGTAATCGGCAATCGTGGCTTCGCTCTGAATGTTTGCGTCACGAGCAACAAGCGCGCGCCACCCGAGCGCTGCTAAACGCGGGTCGGTGAATGAAATGTCCTGAGGCGGCGTCGTATCACTCCAGCCTGCAAGAAGTGTCCATTGATCTGTTTCGTCTGTAAGCGCGATTTGCGCGCGCAAACGATAGAGCGTGAGCTTTTTAAGTAAATCAGCGGCAAGCGCGCGCGGGCAGTCGATTAAAAATCCGTCTTCGATGCGGATGATAAAAAAATCAACAATGATTTTCCCTTGCGGGGTCAGAAGCGCGCCGAATCGTGCGCCATGAAGCGACAGCGCGCTCACATTGACGGTGACGAGATTATCGAGAAAGGCCCCCGCATCGCCGCCTCTGATGCCAAGCACAGCGCGATCGGGTAATACACAAAAGCCCATCATCCCCCACTTTCCGGAACCGTCCGCCTCCGTTAGGTAGGACGGGACGATCTTCATCTCAAGCGGTTCTTTGAGCATGCTGTCGAAAAGGTGGAATCCGGCTTTTCGCGAAAAGCATGCGA
>RFXE01000011.1 GCA_009921785.1 Alphaproteobacteria bacterium | reverse complement strand
CCATAATCTCAGCGCAGCGCTGCAAGTCATCAATTGTTTCGAAGAGAGGGACAATATTGACCTTAGCTTGTCCCGTATGATCAACGAGGCCGACTTCCTTATTGAGAAGCGCCAGTTCAAGGAGATCCGAAACGGATTCCGCTTTAGAAATGATCATATTCTCGATTGCGCGTTGTCCGAAGATTTCGACGAGAGTCGCAGCAACACGGAAGATTCTTATTTCCTTGAGCGTTTCTTCAGAATATCTCAGATGCGGAGACATCAAAGGACGCGCGGTCGCTAACTCAACTTCAAGAAGTGCAATCTTTTCCTCTTCATTTCTAAGATTATAAGCTGTGCCTGGTGCGGCCATCTCCATGAGTTCATCAATCATCCGCCCATGGACTTGTGAATTCTGCCTCAGATCGACAGTTGCAAGGTGAAAGCCAAAACAATCAACAGCACGGCGCAAATTACGTAACCGGCCATCGGCAATAATGTCGGCACCATTAGCACGCAATGCAGCGTCTATAATATTTAAATCATCAAGAAGTGCATTAGCGTTTTTATATCCGGCTCTATTATGTTGGCCGTGACTGCTTTTGGGGAGCGATTTCTGCGTTTCGACTATAAGCTCCTTGATACGTGAGATCGCCAACCGATAGGGTTCACGTTCACGATGGACGGAGCGATCTTGTGCTTCAGCGGCGAGTTTCAAAACCGACTGGGGCACTGAAATAAAGCCGTCGTGAAGCGGAATTTCTAAAGATAGTATTTCAAGCTCCCGACAATAGTAATCGAAAATGAGAGTTGATTGTTCTTTGAAAGTTTCTTCAAGGACATTCGCATCAACAAAAGGATTACCGTCACGGTCGCCACCAATCCAACTCCCCACTTTTAGGAACGTCTTTATTGGTGCTGGAGCTTTCTTTTGATCGTAAAGTGAAATCTGGTCTTCGATGATTGAATGAAGGTGGGGTACTTCATTTAGAAATGTATAATCGTAATAAGAGAGACCGTTTTTAACCTCATCGAGAACCGTCAATTTCGTATAGCGAAGAAGGCTTGTTTGCCACAATGTTACGATGTTACGGCGGATATCTTCCTCAATTTGAGCGCGCTCGGCGGGTGTTGCTATAATGCGATCGCGACGATCAAGAAGTGAAGCAATTTCAATTTCTCGCATCATTGTACTCTTGCGACGCACTTCAGTAGGGTGCGCCGTGAGTACAGGACTAACAAGAGATTTATCAAAAAAGGCGAGAAGTTCTTTCTTTGATATCCCAAATTTCTTTGCGAGGCTTAAAACATTGAGAAATGTGCCTTTTCGAGGCAACGACCCTGCTATTTCATGAGCACGATTTCGTCGAATGTGATGTTGATCTTCAGCAAGATTGAGCAAATGTGAAAAATGACTAAAGGCGCGAATAATTTTTGATGATTGCTCTGGCGATAGATTATTTAGAATTGATTCCAGATCGGAACGAACAGACAGATTATTGCTTTTATGAAACTGGATCGATGTCCGGCGAATGATTTCTACGATTGAGAAAATCTGCTCGCCATCACAGTCATGTATTGTTTCGCCTAAGAGTCTTCCAAGCAGACGGATATCTTCGCGCAAGGGAAAATCCTTCGCGGAATCATCTTCGGGGAGAGGCGTGGTATCACGATCAATTTTCATAGCAGGACGCTCATCAAAGGCTGCGTTAGGTGCTTAGGGCAGCACTTTCTTTCATGATCCATAGGTTTTTTCCAAGCCTCGTTTTTTAGCAACTGCCACTGAAAGCGCCATAATGAGAGCAAATGTAGCGGAAAGAGATCGAAACGATGCGTAATCAGCTTCTGAAAGTTCAAGCCAAATCTGCGCAGCGGATGCGAGAGGCGACATGACATTATCCGTAATCGCGATAATGGGCGTTTTGTTGGCGCGCGCTATTTCAATAAGCCCGACTGTTTCAGGGGCATAAGGCGTGAAGCTGATTGCCAAGATAGCATCACTTGGCGACGAAGTGTTGATTTGAGTTTTTCCTAAGCCACCAATCTGATCAACGAGCACCGCTTTTATACCCAACGCTCCAAAAGCGTAGGCTGCATAAGCTCCCGCCGGAAAGGATCGACCGCTCGCCACAACATAGATGGTCAATGCGTCGGTGAGGTTCGCCACGGCAGTTTCCACTTTTTCAGGATCAAGTGTCTGGCGCGCCTGTTCGAATGATTTGTTGGCGGCCTGGGCGAAGCCATCGAATAGAGCCGTCGTGCCCTCTAAGTGCAGGGACACGATCCGCGACCGGTGGTCGAATGGTGTCTCTCGAAGGCGATCACGAAACAGAGACTGGAGATCGGAAAAGCCACGAAAACCGAAAACCTGCGCGAAGCGAACAAGTGTTGAGGGCTGGACCCCGATTTTTTCTGAAATCTGAGCGGCCGTCGAAAGCGCGACCTCATCCGGCCTCGTCAAAAGCGCGCGGGCGACTTCTTTGAGCCGCCGGGGGAGTCGGTCACCCTCCACGGCCAGAAGGCCTTTGAAATCATCAAAATCACGAGGGGGCATTGGAACTGCCATAAATCAACCTGCAGGACGCACCAATTGAAGTCTATAATTGGAATATTTATTTCATTTAGAATATTTATTCTAAATATGCAATATATATTGGTCCAAAAGCAGCTCGAGCCATGCAGTAAATGAGGGTGTGAACCCCTGTCTAAATCGTCCCATATCTGTTAAGGTCTAGGCCAATCCAACAATATTGACGTCAGATGGACATCCCTCCACGGCATTCCGACCACGAAACCCACGCGAGCTGCGCCCTACGCTCGCGCGGCGATGACTGTCGCTTTTGCGGTGTCCGCCATTTAAGCATTTGCCAAGCGCTCAATATTAATGAGTTGGACCAACTTGAAAAAATGGCCTCTGATTCCGTTTTCGAAGAGCGGGCGGTACTTTTTCGAGAAGAGGATGAGGTCTCATCCGTGTTCAATTTAACAGCGGGCGTCGCGCGCTTGATACGCTCCCTCCCTGACGGGCGCCGTCAGGTCACAGGCTTTGCTTTGCCTGGGGATTTTTTGGGAATTTCCCTCGAGAAAACATGGCGTTATACCGCCGAGGCGGTGACGCCTCTCGTCGCCTGCCGTTTCAGGCGGTCGAATTTCGAGGCCTTTTCGGAAAAGAACCCCCATTTGATCAAAAAGATGCATGAATTCGCATCTCAAGAGCTGAATATGGCTCAAGATCACATGGTTCTGCTGGGTCGTCTCACTGCAGAAGAAAAACTCGCCAGTTTTCTCGTTGAAATGAAAAAGAGATGGGCCCGCGTCGCCGGTCACGAACCAGGCCTCATCCGCCTCCCCATGGGGCGTCAAGATATTGCGGATTATCTCGGTCTCACTATCGAAACCGTGAGCCGCGTGATCAACCAGATGCAGCGCGATCGTAAGCTCGTGATTGTCCCTGATGGCGTCCGCTTCGTCGATCAAAGCTACTTTGACGACCTCGCGCTGTAGCGCGCAACAAGAGCTTGCCCTTCGACCTTTGTCTCATAATGACCCTTGACGCTTTTGATCTGCGTCAATGCTGACACCTGCTAAGCTGGCGATTGTTAAATGGGGTCGATCGACGCAAAGCGTCGCCAAATGAAAATCCGGCCCCCAGACAGGTGGGACATTATGGACATCGCATCTCCTAAAAAGATGAGGGTTGGCGAAATGGCGCTTGCGCTTCTTTCGGCCGCCTTCGCGCTGGGCGCACTCATCGTGGCGGCAAAAGCCTACACACCCGAATATGCTTTTCACGCTTATATTTTCGCAGCCGCTGGCGTCGCCAGCGTGTTTGCCGTTGTGAATCGGTATTACAATCGGCCCGCAGAGACACCGCAGCTCATCGATGGAAAGCCTAACTATAATTTTGGGCCCATCAAATTTGCGACTCTTGCCGCTGTATTCTGGGGCGTTGCCGGTTTCACTGTCGGCCTCGTGATTGCCCTGCAACTGGCTTATCCGTTTCTCAATTTCGATTTGCCCTGGACCAGTTTTGGTCGCTTACGTCCACTGCACACATCCGCAGTAATTTTCGCCTTTGGCGGAAATGTGCTTTTGGCCACCTCTCTCTATGTTGTGCAGCGTACCTGTCAGGCGCGTTTGGCTGGTGAACTATCGCCTTGGTTTGTTGTACTTGGTTACAATCTTTTCATCGTGATTGCCGGCACAGGATATCTTCTCGGTATCACTGAGGGGAAAGAATATGCGGAACCTGAATGGTATGCCGATCTCTGGTTGACCATTGTTTGGGTCGTTTATCTGCTCGTGTTCTTGACCACAATTTGGAAACGTAAAGAACCACATATCTATGTCGCGAACTGGTTCTATCTAGCCTTCATCGTAACGATTGCGGTTCTGCATCTCGGTAACAATGCCGCAATTCCGATTTCGATCTTTTCACCAAAATCCTACATCGTCTGGTCCGGTGTTCAGGATGCGATGATTCAATGGTGGTACGGCCATAACGCCGTAGGCTTCTTCCTTACGGCAGGCTTCCTCGCCATTATGTATTATTTCATCCCGAAACGCGCCGATAAGCCTGTCTATTCTTATCGACTGTCGATCATCCATTTCTGGGCTCTGATCTTCATGTATATCTGGGCGGGTCCCCATCACCTTCACTACACTGCACTGCCTGACTGGGCGCAGACACTCGGCATGACATTTTCAATCATGCTTTGGATGCCGTCATGGGGTGGCATGATCAATGGTCTGATGACGCTCTCGGGCGCTTGGGACAAGCTCCGTACGGATCCTGTGTTGCGTATGATGGTTGTGTCTGTTGCGTTCTACGGTATGTCGACCTTTGAAGGTCCGATGATGTCAATCAAGGCCGTGAATTCGCTTTCACATTATACGGACTGGACAATTGGTCACGTACACTCAGGCGCGCTCGGTTGGGTTGGCTATGTGTCCTTCGGCGCGATCTATTGCCTCGTTCCCTGGTTATGGAAAAAGAAAGAGCTCTATTCTCTCAAGCTCGTGAATTGGCATTTCTGGCTTTCAACCATTGGCATCGTCTTCTACATCACATCGATGTGGGTTGCCGGTATCATGCAAGGCTTGATGTGGCGCGCTTACACTGCCCTCGGCTTCCTTGAATATTCCTTTATCGAAACAACGGAAGCACTTCATCCAATGTATGTGATCCGCGCATTGGGTGGTGCACTCTTTGTGCTCGGTGCCCTCGTGATGGTCTACAACATCTATATGACAATCCGCTCGCCTAAGACTGCTTTGATCGGCAGCCAAGCAGCGCTGGCCCCCGGCGAGTGAGGAGATAAGACAATGGCAAATTTAACACCACACAAGCCAAGCCTATGGCACCGTCACGCCATTTTCGAAAAGAACTCGATCATTCTCATCATTGGTATTCTAGTGGCGATTTCGATCGGCGGTCTCGTGGAAGTTTTACCGCTCTTTTATTTGAAGAGCACAATTGAAACCGTTGAAGGCGTACGGCCTTATTCACCGCTCGAATTAGCGGGTCGAAATATCTATGTGCGTGAAGGTTGCTACAATTGTCACTCGCAAATGGTACGGCCTCTACGCGACGAAGTGGAACGGTATGGGCATTATTCTCTCGCTGCCGAGAGCATGTATGACCATCCCTTCCAATGGGGCTCAAAACGTACCGGACCGGATATCGCGCGTGTTGGTGGAAAATATTCTGATGATTGGCATCGCGATCATTTAAGAAATCCACGTTCTGTTGTGCCCGCTTCGATCATGCCGGGATATCCCTGGCTTGAGCAAACGCCGCTCAACATTGCTCATATTGGCGAAGACATGGCCGTCCTTTCGGTTGAAGGCGTTCCTTACTCGCAAGAGATGATTGCCTCCGCAGTATCAGATGCCAAAACACAAGGTTCGGCAGATGATGGCTCAACGGCATCGTTTCTCAAGCGTTATCCGAAAGCGATCACCCGTGATCTCGGCGGCAATGGCGGCAAGCTTACGGAAGCTGATGCGTTAATCGCCTATCTGCAACTTCTCGGAACGCAGGTCGACTTCAAGCTTTATGACGACAAAGCGAATATTCGGTGAGAGGAAAGAGACATGAACATGACGTTTGAATCTCTCTCAGCATTCGCAGCCTCTTGGGGTTCTATCTATTTTGCAGTGATGTTTTTTGCAGCTGTCGCTTATGCGCTCTGGCCATCAAAAAAATCACTCTTTGATCGTGCGTCCCGTATTCCGCTTTCCGAGGACTGAACCAATGACAAATCAAACAGAGACAAATGTGGATCCGCGCAAAATTGTTGGCACAACGGGCCATGACTGGGACGGTATCGAAGAGCTTAATACTCCCTTGCCGCGCTGGTGGCTGTGGACCTTCTATCTCACAATCATTTGGGCACTTGGGTATTGGGTTGTTTACCCCGCCATTCCGCTCGCAACCTCCTTCACAAAGGGCGTGTTCGGATGGACATCACGTGAGCAAGTTGTGAAAGACCTTGAGGGTTTAAAAAACCTTCGTGGTCCAATGACAGCGAAAATTGAAACGGTGTCTTTGCAAGACATCGAAAAGACACCTGAGCTTCTTTCATTTGCGCGGGCGCAAGGGGCTGCGGCTTTTGCTGTTAATTGTTCACCATGTCATGGCGCTGGCGCGCAAGGCTTTAAAGGCTATCCGAATTTGAATGATGATGATTGGCTCTGGGGTGGTTCACTCGACGCTATCCATACGACACTACAAAATGGAATTCGTTGGGATGCTAATAAAGACACGCGCACCAGTATGATGCCGGCCTTTGGTAAAGAGGGCCTCTTGAAGCCGAATGAAATCAGTGCCGCTGCTGATTATGTTCGTTCGCTTTCAGGCTTGCCTACAGAGAAGGATGCCGATCTCAAATTGGGCCAGAAGCTCTTCACCGAAAATTGTGCCGCTTGTCATGGTGAAAACGGCGAAGGCAATCAAGATGTCGGCGCGCCAAAACTTAATGATAAAGTATGGCTCTATGGTCCCGAGAAGGCAACAATCATTGAACGCATCACTCTTGGCGGTGGCGGCCAAATGCCGGCATGGTCACAGCGACTTGATTCCCCAACCATCAAATCGCTCGCCGTCTATGTTCATACTCTTGGTGGTGGACAGTAAAAGATCGCGTTAGAATAAAGGGGTCTGCTCATAGAGCGGGCCCCCTCATCACATCGGCAATCTTTGGGGGGAAGATTGCACTTATGGATAAAACAATGTCAGTCACGACGTCATTCGACCCCCATCTTGATGAGCCTGAAGCGCCCCTCTACGCCGCGCGGAAGAAAATTTATCCGCAAGGGGTCAGCGGCTTTTTTCGTCGTACGAAAACGACAATCCTTATCATTACCCTTGGTATTTATTATTTCTTGCCCTTTTTGCGTTGGGATCGTGGGCCGAACGCGCCCAATCAAGCGCTTCTGATAGACTTGCCGCATCGCCGCGCTTATTTTTTCTTTATCGAAATCTGGCCGCAAGAAGTTTATTACCTCACGGGACTTTTAATAATCGCGGCGATGGTTCTGTTTCTGATGAACGCCATGGCCGGCCGGATTTGGTGTGGCTATCTTTGTCCGCAGACAGTCTGGACCGATCTCTTTATGGCTGTTGAACGGATGATTGAGGGTGATCGGCGCACACGAATGAATCGCGATGCCGAGCCAATGAACCTTGAAACATTTTCTTACAAGCTGCTCAAACATTCGCTTTGGCTTTTGATTGCTTGGTGGACTGGCGGGGTATGGGTTCTTTATTTTGCTGATGCGCCAACGCTTGTAAAAGATTTGATTCAGTTCGACGCTGATCCGATTGCCTATGTATCGATTCTCACACTGACTCTCACAACTTATGTGTTTGCGGGGCTGATGCGCGAACAGGTCTGTCTTTATATGTGCCCATGGCCTCGAATTCAGGCGGCTATGACAGATGAATATGCGCTCAATGTGACTTATCGCGTCGATCGCGGTGAGCCGCGTATGTCCTTTAAAAAGGCTACCCATGCACGCTCCATTGGTGAGCCCGCCGGTGATTGTATCGATTGTCAACAATGCGTAGCGGTATGCCCCACCGGTGTTGATATTCGTCACGGCGCCGATCTCGGCTGTATTCAATGCGGTCTTTGCATTGATGCCTGCGATGAGGTGATGGAAAAAATCGGCCGACCAACACGCCTCATTGCCTATGATACGGAAGTTAACCTCAAGCGTCGGAAAGAGGGATTAACTGAAATATTCCGACCCTTCCGCGCGCGAACAATTTTATATATTGCGATTATTACTGCCGTAAGTGGCGTCATGCTCTATGCGCTTCTGAACCGAGCCCCTTTTACCGTGAGTGTCATTCACGATCGGAATCCGATCTTTGTAAAATTATCTGACGGTCATATTCGCAATGGCTATACGGTGCGTATTGCCAATATGCTTCCGACTGATCGGGTCTTCACGTTAGATATTGATGGACTCCATGATGCGCATGTTGAAATCATAGGAGGTGAGGCCATGACCGATGGCTGGCCGTCAGTAAGTGTAGGGCCTGACCAAACCCGCGAGTTGCGTGTAACGGTGAGGGCGACCGATAACGGTGAAGAAGAGCCCACTCATCTCGAATTTACAATTCGTGATGAAGCTGACGGCAACACCGCGAAAGCCCGGGATTATTTTAGAACACCCCACTCGATTCATTAGACCGGATGAGCAAAGAGAGACGCTTTCAGTTGAAAGAAGGAATTCAAAATGAAAACGGCAATGATAAACGAACCGAAAAATAGGGAATATCGGCTTACAGGCCGCCTCGTACTTTTGGTTATCGTCAGCTTTTTTGTCGTTGTCATGGGTGTGAACGGCATTATGGCTTATCTCGCTGTTGAAACTTTCTCAGGCGTTCAATCCGAAAAACCCTATGAGAATGGATTAGCCTTCAATCGTGATATTGCACGGGCACGGGCGCAAGATGCGCAAGGGTGGGTTGTAAACGAGAACATTACTCGGTCTATCTCGGGTGAAGTCTCGATTGATATGAGTATTTCCGACTCATCAAATCAAATTGTTACTGGTCTTGCTGTTACTTCAATTCTCAAGTCTCCCGTCGATAGCCGTAATGATTGTATCGTCGCGCTAAATGATCAGACGAACGGCCATTATGTTGGCGTTACCCCATGTGGTGGGGGGCAATGGGAGGTTGAAACGATTGCAAGGCTTGGTGGAGATATTGTTTATCAATCAACAAACCGGATCATTCTTCACTAGATACTATTTCTAAGGCAACTCGTGAAAATCGCAGCCGACTATTCTACTTATCTTCGACCTGAATCCAAGGACCACTTCAATCTTGAATGGGCGGTCGAGGGTATTTCGTCGGCCGATGCGATTGCAGAAATTGAAAGTGCGCTCGTTTCTATTCCTGGTCTCTTACGAGCTAGATTAAATTTCACGACGCGACGTTTAACGACTGAATGGACTGAAGCGGATTGTGATCCTTCGCCTGCCATTCGAACGCTTGAACGGCTTGGTTATCGCGTTGCACCTTTTGTAGGTGATTCCGAGGAGAGTGAAGAAGATCGCTATACGCGTTGGCTTTTGCGGTGTCTTGCCGTTTCCGGTTTTGCCGCCGTCAATGTCATGTTACTTTCGGTTTCTGTTTGGGCAGGTAACGTAACAGACATCACACCTGAAACACGCGATTTATTTCATTGGCTCTCAGCGCTTATTGCCTTGCCCGCCGCCGGTTTCTCTGGGCAGCCCTTTTTCTATAAGGCCCTCCGCGCCTTACGACAAGGCGATATGACAATGGATGTGCCGATTTCGATCGGCATCACATTGGCTCTGGGTATGTCCGTTTATGAAACCGCGCATCATGCGGAACATGCCTATTTCGACTCGGCCCTCATGCTAATTTTCTTTTTGCTTTCGGGACGTGTGCTCGATCATGCGATGCGTAAGAAGACCCGGTCGGCTGCGGCGAATCTTGCCGCGCTTCGCATTCCCGTCGCCTCAAAGATCAATGCCGATGGTCATGTAAGTGACGTGCCGAGTGACGCTTTGAGTGCCGGTGATCTCATTCATATTGCAGCAGGAAGCCGGATTGCCGCCGATGGTATTATCGAGACGGGTCAATCTCAAATTGATTCGAGTTTAGTGACAGGGGAAACCGAACTCACCGCTGTTAAACCGGGTGATCTCGTTTATGCTGGCACGTTTAATCATCACGGCGCTTTGACGATCCGCGTAGTGGCTGCCGGATCACGGACGCTCCTCGCCGATATCGGAAAATTGATCGATGAAGCACTGACAAACCGCTCCCGCTATGTACAATTAGCTGATCGAATTGCACGTATTTATGCACCCATTGTACACATAGCAGCGGCTCTAACGGCAATGATGTGGATCGCATTAGGGACTAGCGTTCATGACGCGCTCATCATCGCCATTGCTGTTTTGATTATCACATGCCCCTGCGCGCTCGCCCTCGCCGCACCCGTTGTTCAGGTCATTACTTCGGGCGCTTTGTTTCGGAAGGGTCTGCTTATCCGAGCGGGCGATATGATTGAGCGGATGGCCGAGATCGATACGATCATCTTCGATAAGACAGGAACACTGACACTACCTGAGCCATCATTAATCGACGCGAGCCAGTTATCGGACAAAGCTATGCTTATGGCTGGTCGCTTGGCACTCTCAAGTCACCATCCGCTGGCACGTGCGGTTAGCGAGGCGGTTCGTGAAAAACAAAAGCGGCTTGAACCCTATCCCGATGCGCAGGAAATAACAGGAAGCGGAATTCAATGCGTCATTGATGGTGTTGAGGCGCGATTAGGTAGTCCATCCTTTTGTAACGTCACGGCACCTGTGTGGAAGGAGAATGTCTCTTATTTAGCATTTCGCTTTGGCAGTGAGGCAGGTCTAATTTCTGTCGGCCAAAGCCTTCGCGCGGATGCGGCAGATACGATCAATAAACTTAAAGCGAAGGGATATCAGATAATGATCCTTTCTGGCGATCACTCTGATATTGTGCGTAAAGTTGCGAACGATCTCAGCATTTCTGATTGGCGCGGCCATGTCTTGCCTAAGGAAAAGCGCGATCTTCTCGTCGCGATGAAGGATCAGGGTCGCAAAGTGCTCATGGTCGGCGATGGCTTAAATGACGCCCCTGCCCTTGCTGCTGCTACCGCCTCTTTATCCCCAGCGACAGGGGCGGATGTTACACAAGCGGCAGCGGATGCCATCTTTACGGGCAAGCGACTCTCACCCGTTTTTGATATGCTAATGCTCACACGTAAAGGTAGACGTGTGATGATAGAGAATTTTGGTCTCGCCTTGATTTATAATCTCATTGCTGTGCCACTTGCGGTGCTGGGATTCGTTACACCCTTGATTGCAGCGGCTGCGATGTCAGGGTCATCGATCATTGTAGCGCTCAATGCTTTGAGGGCGCGTCATGCTGAGACTTTCAAATCATGACGATCCTTCTATATCTTGTCCCCGCAGCGCTCGGCTTGGGTCTTTTAGCGCTTGCAGCCTTTATGTGGAGTTTGAGAAGCGGGCAATATGATGACCTCGATGGCGCAGCGCATCGTATTCTCAATGATGATGATGTGAGGGTCGATTAGCGATGGCGCGCGTTGATTCATTGCGCATGCGCGCCGGTCAAATTTTCTGCGCGTGTGACATCGACGGCTTGCCACTGGATCTTGATTCAGTTCCGAAAGACGCCTCCATTTTGCGTATGGCCTTAGCGTTTGGTGCTTCGGTGCTCGCGCAGGTTTTGACCTTGTCCGTATTACCGCTCGCAAGCGCATCTTTTGCACCTGTCAGCGGCTCTCTGCCTTGGCCCTATTTGGCCTTGTTGCTTGGCGCGGCCTTGGCGGGCTTTCCCGCTTCACTTCTTCTTGATCGCCTAGGTCGGCAATCCGCTTTTGCGTTGGGTGCGAGCCTTGGACTTGCGGGCGGTATTCTTGCGGCCTTTGCGTTTGTCGAGCGTTTATTTCCGACTTTTATCATCGGGTTATTATGGCTCGGCATGGCACAGGGTTTTGGTCTTTTTTATCGCCATGCGGGCGCTATGGCCGGACGTGCAGGTGGTGTTGTATTTGGAGCCGGTGCGCTAGGCGCAGTAATTGGGCCCTTTATCATTGAGATGTTGTCGAGCAATTTCGGCCCCTTGGCAGCCGCTTCTATACTGGCGGCATCCGGTCTTGCTCATCTCATTACACTTGGTTTAGCGATTGGTCTGCCAGGTCGACAGATTGAAATCACGCTCGCGTCGCATGATGTTAAACGGCCTCCCCTATCCGTGTTGATCTCGGCGACGTCTATCGCGGCTTTGGCTTGGTTGGGAATGAATGGTGTGATGGCGCATGCTCCGCTTGCGATGGCCGGCTGCGGCTTAACATTTTCGATGTCATCAATCGCGATGGCGGCGCATTTGTCGGCGATGTATTGGCCAGGTTTTACTCTTGGACATTTTGTTTCGCGCTTCGGTGCATTGCCAACATCTTTGGTTGGTTTAGCGCTTCTTAGTGGTGGTGGCTTGGGCCTTCTCACCCAAACCAATTTAATTGGGTTTACGATAAGCATGGCGATAGCGGGTTATGGATGGGGCATGGCCACTATAGGGGCAACAGCAGCTATCCATCGCGCGGGGCATCCCTCCGCGTTTTCGCTTGCCGTTCACGATGTGGTTTTATTTTTAGGTGCTCTTACGGGCGCTGTATTATTTGGCCGCTTCTGAAGACGCATCAGCGATCTCTGTTTATGCCGGATTGAGTAACACAATCGCGAGATTCAAGAGCGATGCGAACGCTACCCACGCAGCATAAGGCAATTGCGTGAAAGCTGCTGTGCGGTCATATTTCGCAAAAACAAGAATCATCGCGATCACCGAGGCTTCGAGAAAAACAACCACGAGAAGCGCAACTGCGGGATTATGCATACCAAAGAAAACAATCGACCACAGCGCATTGAAAAAGAGTTGCGCGATGAAGACGAGCGAAAATTTGATTTTATCACGTTGCGTTTCGAGTCTTCCAAACACGCGCCACGCCGCATAGGTCATCACCGCATAGAGCAAGGTCCATACTGGTCCAAAAATCCAGTTCGGCGGATTGAAAGACGGTTTGATCAATCCTTCATACCACCCGGGGATATTGGGGATGGTCGCGCGACTGCCAATGGTGGCCGTGATGAACACCAAGGCCGCAATAACGAGCGCCTCGACGACACGTATCTTACGGGACTTCTGAAGAGATCCGTCCAAGTCGATTATCCTGTTCTGATCAACCGTCGTCTGCGTTGAAGCTAAATACGGTACACGCGCAGTCATGATCTCAATACGTTCGAATTGAGAGGCGGATCCAAATTGTCCTGTAGGGATCAGTACGCTTGAGGCCTATTACGCCTCGTCTGCCTCGACATTCAGACGCGCGAACCGTTCAGCTGACACATAACCCAAAGACTCACGCTTCCTCGCCACGGAGAACCGCTCCTTTGCGGCGGCATACCAATCGAAGGGGGCGAGCGTGATTTCGGGGAAAGTCTCTTTCTTCACCTTCTCGGTGGCCGCCTCTTTGTATGGCGCTTTTACTTTGACTGGAGCAACGGACTTGGCCTTTGCCGCCGGCTTAGCGGATGCGGGCGCCTTGGCCGACGCCGCTGCTTGGACGGACGCCTTGGCCTTCGGCGTAACTGCAGTAGCCTTGGCCTTTAGATCGGTCTTAGCCGGTGTTGCGGCCTTCACCTTGGCAGCGGGCTTTACGGAGGGTGCAGATTTGGCAGCCGCCGCCGCCTTTGCCTTGCCCGATACCTTAGTAGAGGCTGAAACGGCCTTTGTTTCGAGAGTTTTCGACTTTGAACCGGCCTTTGCCGCCGCTTTTTTGGCAAGCGGGGCCAGTTTAGCCTTCACAGACGGAAGGGCCGTCTTCTTCTTGGTCGCCACGTCCTCTACTCCAAACTCGAAAAAACCTTTGCCTCAATTCAAGCACAACCCGCGGGTTGAGAAAACGAAAAAGCGCCAGGACAGGGCGAATAGTCGCGAGACAGGTTAACGCAGGTTCAGGACGGTGGCCGGTAGTTCACCTAAATGTGGTGGAATGTCGCAGCTGCGGTAATAAGAATCCGTTAGATCAAGCGACCACAAGCACGGGGGGTTAGACCCTTAGCGAAAACAGTAGCGTAACCGAATTTTGAATAATCGCAGGAATACCGAGATTAGCTTCCGCAGCGAAACCTAACCGGAAAAATGGTGGAGCCAGGCGGAATCGAACCGCCGACCTCTTGAATGCCATTCAAGCGCTCTCCCAACTGAGCTATGACCCCATCGCTTTATAAGCCTCACGGGATTGGGGGCCCGTGACTATGCGGCAAAAGACGCCGCAAGAACCGCGCGGTCTATAGCCCTCCGGGTCCGGCAACTCAAGCCCAAACCCGAAAGCGCCCCGCGCGCGCTCGTAAAACTTAGCTTTCTTCGTCGTCTTCGAGATCGCCGTCGATCAGATCGGCAACATCGTCCTCGCCCTCTTCCTCTTCTTCAAGGAAGGTTTCGTCCTCTTCGATATCATCTTCAATCTCGACATCGTCGATGGGCAGATCCTTGCCGCTCTCTTCCGCCTCGACATCCTCGAGCGAAACGAGTTCCGGACCCTCAGCGGCCACGCCGACATCCGCATCATCATCTTCAGTGGCTTTCGCCGCGATTTCCGGCCGAACCGCCGCTATAGCCGGCACAAAGACTGTGCTGCATTTCGGGCAGATGATCGGGTCTTTCTGCAGATCATAGAATTTTGCGCTGCAGCTCTGGCATAGGCGCTTGGTGCCGAGTTCCGGTTTTGCCAAGGGAAACCTCTTCTCTCTCAATAATTCGCGCGATGGGCCCTTTGAAGGGGACTTGCGCGGCTGCGGCGTCGACGTCTCGCGGGCAATCGCGCCTTGCGGGATGACGGGCCGGTTTGACTGTGATAGTGCGCGGGTATTCATCCCAGACCGCAAGCCGCGTCAAGCCCTTCTTCTAGAGAATTCCGCAATGTCCAAGACCCATGAGGGTTCGCCCCAGCCTTTAACTGCCGTGAAATCGAAGTCTCTCAAGGGCGAGGTGACGTTGCCCGGCGACAAATCGATTTCGCATCGCGCAATGATTTTCGGCCTTCTCGCGGTTGGCGAAACCCATGTCACGGGCTTGCTTGAGGGCGATGATGTGCTGCGCACAGCGGACGCGTGCCGCGCGCTCGGCGCGACTATTGAGCGGATCGGCGACGGCGAATGGCGCATTCACGGCGTTGGTATTGGCGGTTTGCACTCACCAAAGGACGTGCTCGATTTCGGCAATGCGGGCACCGGCTCGCGGCTGATGATGGGTGTCGTCGGCGGCCACCCGATCACCGCGACCTTCGATGGCGATGCCTCACTTCGCAAGCGCCCCATGCGGCGCATTCTCGATCCCTTGGCGGAAATGGGCGTTGACGTCGTCTCCCAAGCCGAAGGGGGACGCTGTCCGATTACGATCCGCGGTGTGAAAGATCCTTTGCCGATCACTTATCAGACACCCGTTGCGTCTGCGCAGATCAAATCGGCCATTCTTTTGGCCGCTCTGAATTCGCCTGGCCGCACCACCGTGATCGAGACGGAAGCGACCCGCGACCATACGGAAAAAATGCTGACCTATTTCGGTGCGACCGTCCGTGTGACGCCTGAAGGCCATGATGGCCGCCGGATCGAGCTGGAAGGCCGTCCTGAATTAAAGCCGCGTCCGATTATTGTGCCGCGCGATCCCTCCTCGGCCGCGTTCCCGCTTGTGGCGGCGCTTCTTGTGCCAGGATCAGACATCCTCATCAAAGGCGTGATGATGAACCCGCTCCGCACGGGACTTTTGACCACGCTTCTCGAGATGAGCGCCTCAATCGATATTCAAAACCCGCGTTATGAAGGCGGTGAAGATGTTGCCGATCTTCGTGTGAAAGCCTCAAATCTGAAGGGTGTCGATGTTCCCGCAGCGCGCGCGCCGTCAATGATCGACGAATATCCGATCCTCGCTGTAGCAGCGGCCTTTGCGACAGGCGAAACACGGATGCGCGGGCTCAACGAGCTCCGCGTCAAAGAAAGTGATCGGTTGCAGGCAGTCGCTGATGGTTTGGCAGAAGCCGGCGTGACTTATGCCATTGAAGGCGATGATCTGATCGTTTCCGGCATGAAAGGCGCGGTTCCCGGTGGGGGCACGGTCAAAACCCATCTTGATCATCGTATTGCGATGAGTTTTCTCGTCATGGGCATGGCAACCGATAAGCCAATGACCGTGGATGACGAGCGCATGATTGCGACGAGTTTCCCGAGCTTTACGAGTTTGATGCGCACTCTCGGGGCAGAATTCCGCGCATGATCATCGCCATTGATGGGCCAACCGCCTCGGGCAAAGGCACAATCGCCAAGCGCGTTGCTGCGCATTACGGCTTTCATTTGCTCGATACGGGGCTTCTTTATCGCGCGGTCGCACGGGCGGTGCTCGATGTGGGCCAGTCTCTCGAAGACAGCGAAGCCGCAACCACATGCGCTCGAAAGCTCGATTTCGGGGCGCTTGATGAGAGCCGGTTACGCACACGGGAGATCGGCGATGCCGCGTCTGTCGTGTCGGCCTATCCGGGCGTAAGGCAGGCGCTTTTTGAAGGGCAGCGACTTTTTGCGCAAAAAAAACCAGGCGCAGTTCTCGATGGCCGCGATATCGGGACCGTGATCTGCCCCGAAGCTGAGGCTAAACTCTTCATCACCGCTAGTTCAGAGATCCGCGCGCATCGACGCTGGCTTGAATTGGTCAAGCTCGACCCCGCACTTTCCGAAGAGTCAATTCTCGCCGATATCCGCCGCCGCGATGAGCGTGATTCAAATCGTTCAAACGCACCCCTTAAAATAGCGGATGATGCGCGCTTGCTCGATACAAGCTTAATGGATATAGAGACGGCTTCGCGCGAGGCCCTCCGTCTCATTGAGGCAAGCCTTTCGCGTCAGGGATAATCCCGAAAGTCAGCTTTGGTCGGTCCAGCGCCGGCCTGCTTCTCAAAAAGAAGCGGTGGTTTCGTTCTCTTAGACGAAACGTCGATGCAAAGAAGACTTAACCCGAACACATGTTGCCGGCGCCCGGTCCTTTATTACGGGACCTTTCAGGAGACCCAATGGTATCGACACAAACAAATCCATCGCGCGAAGATTTCGCAGCGATGCTCGAAGAGTCGTTCAACAAGAGCGACTCGCTTGAAGGCTCAGTCATCAAGGGCAGAATCGTCGCGATTGAAAAAGATATGGCGGTGGTTGATCTCGGTTTGAAAACCGAAGGTCGCGTTGCTCTTCGTGAATTCACCGGTCCAGGCCGCGAAGGCGCGCCGGGCGTTGGTGACGAGGTGGAAGTCTATCTCGACCGTATTGAAAATGCGCTCGGCGAAGCCGTGATTTCGCGCGACAAAGCCCGTCGCGAAGAAAGCTGGGTCAAGCTTGAGAAGGCGTTTGAAGCCGCTGAGAAGGTCAATGGCGTCATCTTCAACGTCGTCAAGGGCGGCTACACAGTTGATCTCGATGGTGCGACGGCATTCTTGCCACGCAGCCAAGTTGATATTCGCCCGATCCGTGATGTCGGACCGCTGATGAATATCTCGCAGCCATTCCAGATTTTGAAAATGGATCGTCGTCGCGGCAACATCGTTGTCTCGCGTCGTACGGTCCTTGAAGAGACACGCGCGGAAGCCCGCACCGAACTCGTTTCGAATTTGGAAGAAGGTCAGACCGTTGACGGTACCGTCAAGAACATCACCGAATACGGCGCATTCGTCGATCTCGGTGGTATTGACGGTCTGTTGCACGTCACCGACATGGCATGGCGTCGCGTCAACCATCCGTCTGAAGTTGTGACAATCGGTCAGCAGCTCAAGGTGAAGATCATCAAGATCAACCATGAGACGCATCGTATCTCGCTTGGCATCAAGCAGCTTCTCACCGATCCGTGGGAAGGCATCGAAGCGAAATATCCGATCAATGGTCGCCTCAAAGGCCGCGTCACCAACATCACCGATTACGGTGCATTCGTTGAACTCGAGCCAGGCATCGAAGGCTTGATCCACGTTTCTGAAATGTCATGGACAAAGAAGAACGTGCATCCGGGCAAGATCGTTTCGACATCGCAAGAAGTCGAAGTACAGATCCTCGAAGTCGACTCGTCAAAGCGTCGTATTTCGCTCGGCCTCAAGCAGACATTGCAGAATCCATGGGAAGCCTTCGCTGAGAAGCATCCTGTCGGTTCAGTTGTCGAAGGCGAAGTTAAGAACAAGACCGAATTCGGTCTCTTCATCGGTCTCGAAAACGATGTCGACGGTATGGTGCATCTGTCCGATTTGGATTGGTCACGTCCCGGCGAACAGGCGATCGAAGACTACAAGAAGGGCGATATGGTCAAGGCGCAAGTTCTCGATGTTGACGTCGAGAAGGAGCGTATCTCGCTCGGCATCAAGCAGCTTGGCGGCGATAAATTCGCTGAACCGGCTGAAGGCGCAAGCGACATCAAGAAGGGCTCGATCGTCACTTGCGAAGTGACGGAAGTGAAGGAAGCCGGTCTCGACGTGAAAATCGTCGGCACCGAATTCACGACCTTCGTGAAGCGCGCTGATCTTGCCCGCGACCGTGCCGAACAGCGTCCTGAGCGTTTCGCCGCTGGCGAGAAGTTCGACGCGCGCGTCACGATCTTTGATCG
>RFXE01000002.1 GCA_009921785.1 Alphaproteobacteria bacterium | reverse complement strand
CCAGGATAATGCGCGGCGATTTCTTCCAGTGCTGGGATGCAGCGATGATCGCGTTCGATGGCAATAACTTTTCTGGCACCCGCCGCAAGAAGAGCACGTGTGAGCCCACCGGGGCCAGGGCCAACCTCAATCACTGTTGCTTCATCAAGGGGGCCGGCTGAACGCGCGATACGTGATGTTAGATTGAGGTCGAACAGAAAATTTTGACCGAGCGCTTTCTGCGCTTGTAATCCATGCCGCGCAATAATGTCGCGCAGGGGCGGTAAGCTATCAATGGGCACTTATTGTTGTCCCGTAAAATCGCTTACCTCTTTCTTCGTCTCGATCGTTCCCAATGAACGCAAGGTTAGACGGAAGAAGATTGTTTGATCTTGCGAAGTTGTTCCTGTCGCATAGGGCTCACGGCCAATATAGGAGATCGAAAGATCAGTGCATTCATCATGATAGGCCGCACTGGCTGAATAGGCTGCCATGTAAGCCCGGGGCAAATCGGGATCGGAGAGATAGCGCGTTAAGGCAAACAGCGTGTTGCCTGAGAGACTCCAATTTGGTGTGAGCCGATAGCCTGCGCCAACGCCTAACCCTTCGCGTCTTTTCGTAATACCAACATTGGGCTGAGCTGCGTAATTCGCATAAACCAAACTAGTCGACAGATCACCGAAAGATGCGCGATTTTCAAGCTCAAATCGTTTTGAATTCATTCCATCAGGATCAAATCGACCGCGGGCCGTGAATGAGTAATTAGCGCTTGGAACAAATTGTAACCGCGAAACATAATCTGACGTCGTCTTATCGAGGCCTGAATCGGTGCCTTCAAGAGCGAGGCCGCGCTGGGAATAAGAATTCAATCCCGCTATTTGTACGGATTGCCCAACAAGCATATTAGCATGCGCACCATTGGAGAGTGCGAGGGAATATTGCGCACCATAATTCGCACGTGTTCCGCCTTCAACGCGGTCGTATCCCGTATATTTGTCGACAGAAAACAAATTCGTCTCATCAAATACAAGACTTTGGGAATCTTCATTCGGCAAATTGCCTATATTTGTTTCATCCGGACGTGAGATGACTTGTACGATTGGTTCGAAAATATGAGAGCCAAATGAAGAGGCGGCAACGAATGGATAGCGATAAGTCATGCCGACTGTGCCCATGGCGCGTGTCATGCCTTGATTACCTGTCGATAAGAAGCTGTCTTGTGCCGAATTCGTTGTCCCATTTGTAAATAGGGTGGTGAAAGCGGCATCACCGCGCATTGACGCAAAAGGCGTCCATGATTGCCCTAAGGGATCAATAAAGCTTCGGCGCCATCCGATTTCAGTCGTGTATCGGTTATAATCACCACCAATGCCGCGCATGAAGCAATTGGTCGTTGTTGGGGTTGAGCAGCTCCCTGACAATGTGCCGAAATCCGCTTCAAGGCGTGATAGATTGGTGAGATTGGCATTTAAGGCGATCTCACCGCCCAATGTTCCGCCCAAATGATAACGTCGATCATAATCAACAACTGGTAACACCAAAGGTTGATGATTTTGATCGTCTTCTGTCAGCAATGTTTGGAAATAATAGGCACGCGCGTCAAAGATACTGTTCTTGTCTTCGCCGCGAAGAAAGGCCGTTGATGTTGACTCGCGTTTGATCGTTCCGAGCTGCGTGACGGAGGGCGTATCAATTTTATAATTTTGATAGAACCATTTGTCGGAGACATAGGCGAGGTCCCATCCCCACCGCCAACGAGAGTTGATTGGAAATGCTCCGATGGTCTCTATGAAGCCGCGCACCCGTTGGTCACCAGCCCCATTTGGCGAAGACAAAAACGCCCCTTGATCATTTTGCGAAATGACGGCTGCATTCACGCTATAGGCTCCGGTTTCAAGCTGCTGACGCCATTCACCAGCTAGCATCACCCCTTGCCGCGTGTAATAGGTTGGTGAGATCGTAAAATCCCGATCCGGCGAAATCACGTGATAATAAGGTATAGAAAATCCCTGACCAAGCGTGGAGGTTGCTGAATAGACCGGATTAAGGAAGCCCGACTTTCTTGCGATCGTATTGTCTGGCGCCGAGAAATAGGGGAAATAGGCAACGGGTACACCTGCGATATCAATCGTTGCATCTTCGTAATAAATGACTTTCTCAACTTGATTGTGAATGATGCGCCTCGCCTTAACCTGCCAAAGCGGCGGCTTGGTCGGATCCTCTTTACAGGCGTCGCAGGCAGTATAGGTGCCTTTTTCAAAGATCGTTTGGCGCCCCGAAATACGTTCAGCACGAGGTGCAACGAAATGCGTTTTGTCGATCGTATCGACACGCATGGATTGAATAAATCCATCATGGAACTGATCGGTGAGCTCTAGCGAATTGGCGTGAACAACTTGTCCGTCAGGTTCCGTTAAGACTACATGACCTTCGGCGAAGACGCGTTCACTCTCGCTGCGATAGATGACCTGATCGGCCTCGAGAATTTTACCCTTGTAGTAGAGCTTGGCATTGCCCCGCGCCGAGATGGTTTTCTTGTCGGTGTCATAGACAATTTCATCGGCATCGACTGTGAGCTTGTCGGCTTCAGTCTTCGCTTGAGGAGCATCTTGCGCATGAGATACAGACGCACCCAATCCGCTCGCCAAAAATATGGCAAGGCAAAGGCTCCGAACCGCAAAAACGGCAAGGTTTCTGGCCGATTGGGCAATCAAAGCGTGCGTTCGCTCTGTAAGTCGTTCATCCGTCTTCAAGATACAGCAAGACGAGGGTGCAGAGCAAACATGTAGAGAGGGGCGGGAGGAAAGAAGCAACAATAGGGTTAAGCAATCCATTCGATCCGAAATCGCCCGCCACTTTGGCAAAAACATAAAAGGCAAAGCCGCCACCGATCCCGCCAAGGATCGATAAAGGCCGGATCCCCGTCCGCGCAAACCGCAAACTGACTGTCGCAGCGATCATCAGCATCGCGGCCAGGACCGCAGGCTTGGCAATAAGCAATTGAAATTGTTGAAGATATCTTGTTGCATCAAGGCCAGCGACCGCCGTCGCACGGGCCCAACTGGGTAGATCATAGACCGAAATCGTATCGGGCTCAGAGAGCGATTGCCGCACTTGATCTCGCGTCAGATAGGTCGCGAGCTCATAGGTATCGTGTCGTTCCGGTGCGGTCCCCGGCGAGAGAACCCGCGCTTGACGCAAGAGCCAGAGACCGTCGTCTAGATGGCCATTCGGGGCCTCGACCCTGTGAATAAACTGGCCGGAACGGTCAAATTCGAAAACGGTCATTCCCCGGAAGTCCCCGGATTCGAGATCGACGACGTCCGCCCGGATGATCGCCTCGCCATCCACATTCTTTTGCCTCAGCCAGATGTTTTTGGGCTTTGTGGGCTGATCGTCCGTATTAGCGCGCGCCATAATCGTGTCAGCTTGGGACTTAAGCAACGCCGAGACGGGATTGAGCACTAGCGTCCCCAGTGCGCCAACAAATAGGGCGGCCAAAATCGGCGGCGTGATCATTTGCCAGACCGACATCCCCGCTGCTCTGACCACGACCAATTCGCGGCTCCGCGCGAGCGCTAGAAATGCGAATAGTCCGCCGAATAACGCCGCAAAGGGCAAGACCTGTTCGGCAACAGAAGGCGTGCGCATCAAAGCCAATTCAGCCGCAAGAGTCAGCGCACCGGCGGATGCATCATTGGCTATGCGGGTCAATTCAATGAGATCGAGAATAAAGACGAGAGCAGAAGCGATTCCAAAGACTGTTAAGATCGAGACGCTGAATTTTTTGAAAAAATATCGGAAGAGAACTGAAAATGATTGGGTCATGACGCGCGTCCCGAAGGCGAGGGCATGGCGTTTCGACTAAAGAAAGGAAAGACCGAACTACGCGCTATTCTATGTCCAAAGAGTGCGTCAAAGATAAAAATGATAAGAGCGCATACGAGCGGAAAGGCAATTGCCCCAAAGAGATAAAAGGGAAGATCTTTGCCATTCACGATGAAGACAAAACCTGCGACACGAATTATGGCCGCCCCTGCAATCGTATAAAGAACTGCATTCATGCGATGAGCTCGGGTCGAACGGGGGCGTCCGAGAAATCCGAGCGCAAGACAGGCAAAAGGAAAGACGTAAAGAGGTGTAGCAAAGCGGTCTGCAAGCTCCGTTTCTATGCGGAGTAATTCAGCGCTTGTTTCCCGCCCGGAGAGATAGGCTTTCATAAGGTCATCGGATAAGCGCTCATGCGGAGAGAATGTTAATTCTCCATTTCCCGGTGCGAGTTGCGTAAGATCCAGCGCGTAGCGTTGAAAGGCAACGATGCTGGCATCGCGATTACGCGGCGTTTCACGTTGCACGCTGCCATTTTCGAGAACGAGATAATTTCCAGAAGCGCCATTCACAATCCGTCCGCGTTCCGCAACATAAACGAGAATGAGGTCTCGGTCGCGTTTGTCCTGAATGAATAAACCTAAAAGTGTATCACCTGCGCGCTCTCGATAATGGAAAATGACATTTGCTTCGAGCTCGTTAAAACGACCCGCCTTGATGATTTTGGTCAGAAAATCAGAGCGGATTTGCGTGATCATCAAACGCCAAAGTTGCATGCTTTCGGGCATTAGTTTGAGTGTCAGAGTGCCCGTAAAAAGTGCAGCAACAAAGGCAGCGATGACAAGCGGCTTTAAGAGGCGAAAAGACGATATGCCGGCCGAAGCGAGAACGGCCAATTCGCTCTCAGCATTCAAACGGTTCAGTGTCACGATGAGGCCTATCAGCAGAGCTACCGGGGCAATTATGGCGGCCATGGACGGCAGGGTCAAAATCGTCATTATCAGAAACTTGAGAACCGACTGCCCTTGGGTCGTCATCAGGTCAATGTCGTGGAGCGCCTGGCTGATCCATATAACGCCGGATAGGGCAAATAAGGCCCAAATGCTCGTCACGCCAATCTGGCGAATGAGATAGCGGTCGATCAACGACATAAAGAGCGCCTTACCTGGCCGGACGCCTTGCAGAGGCGACCTGATTGATGCAGAGCTAGCAAGGTCGCCCCTGCAAGATCAAGCTTTGTCTTGCGCGCGGGGTGTGATGACCGAGGGATTTACGCGATTATCGGGAGAGTTTCATGGCTGCCGCGCTCAAGATTGGCTTCGCTTCACCGGTTTTGGATAAAACAGGGACTTTGGTCCTGTTTATGGGGAGTGATCTGGACCTAAGCGCCGCGACAAGGAAGCTCATCGGAACAGCGGGCGCCGGAACCGTAAAGCGTGCGGTCGAGGCAGAAAAGTTCAAAGGTAAAGAGCGCTCGACGCTCGTCATTCCCGCGCCGCAAGGGGTCGAAGCGGATCGCCTCGTGATTGTTGGTTTAGGCAATGAAGAGGAACAAGCGAAGGCGGATAATGTTCGTCTTGGCGGTGTCATCGCTTCGATTCTGGGTTCAGCCAGTGCCGCTTCGATTTTGATGGAAGGCCCATCGAAATGGCGCGCTGATCCTGAGGCTGCGGCCGATATCGCTTTGGGCTTACGGTTACGCCATTATCGGTTTCACAAATACAAAGCGAAAAAGCGTGAGGCAGGCGATGGCGATAAGGCTGATACGCCTGTGTCAGTAACCATTCACGTTGAAGATCCGAATGGCGCTAAGCGTGCGGTTCGGTCACGCGAAGCAGTTGGTTCGGGTGTGGTTCTTGCGCGCGATCTCGTTAATGAACCGCCGAATGTTCTCGATCCCGTCGAATTTGCTAAACGTGCGAAGGAGCTCGAAAAGCTCGGCGTTGAAATTACCATTCTTGATGAAAAGCAATTGGCCAAAATAGGCATGCGCGCGCTTTTGGGCGTTGGACAGGGCTCTGAAAAAGAAAGCCGCGTCGTCATCATGCGCTGGAATGGCGCCAAAGCGAAAAAGGGTGCCAAGGCACAACCCGTCGCCTTTATCGGCAAGGGCGTTGTGTTCGACACCGGCGGTATTTCGATTAAGCCTGCGCAAGGCATGGAAGATATGAAGGGCGATATGGCGGGTGCTGCCTGCGTTGTCGGCCTTATGCACGCGCTGGCCGCGCGGAAAGCAAAAGTTAATGCGATCGGTGCGATTGGACTTGTCGAGAATATGCCTGATGGCAATGCGCAACGTCCGGGCGATATCGTAACCTCGCTTTCAGGTCAGACAATCGAAATTATCAACACGGATGCTGAAGGCCGTCTCGTTTTGGGTGACGTGCTTTGGTATGTGAAGGAAAACTATAAGCCTTCATTCATGATCGATCTTGCGACTTTAACGGGCGCGATTTTGATCGCGCTTGGCCAAGAACATGCCGGATTATTTTCAAATGATGATACGCTTGCTGAACGTTTAAATGCAGCAGGACAAGCGACGGGTGAAACCGTATGGCGCCTGCCACTCGGTGCCGTTTACGACAAAATGATCGATTCAAAATTCGCCGATATGAAGAACACGGGTGGGCGTTTTGGTGGTTCGATTACCGCCGCGCAATTCCTCAAGCGGTTTGTTGGCGATACACCATGGGTCCATCTTGATATCGCGGGCACCGCTATGTCCTCCCCCGAAACGGATATCAATAAGAGCTGGGCCTCGGGTTGGGGTGTTCGTCTGCTTGATCGACTTGTCGCTGATTATTACGAAGAGCGGGATTGAAGCGTTTTCAGTCTCGCTGAAGCATCATCATCATGACTGAGATTTTGTTTTATCATCTTGAACGACAGCCACTTGATCAGGTCTTGCCTTCTCTTCTTGAAAAAACTCGCGAGCGTGGTTGGCGTGCGGTTGTCCGTACAGTGAATGCAGAGCGCGCGACCGCACTTGATGAACATCTCTGGTCCTATCGCGAAGAGAGTTTTCTCACCCATGCGTTAGCAGCTCATGCGGGGCCAGGCGAGGAAGCGATTGTGATTGCAATTGACGAACCTGATCTCAATGAGCCTCAAGTGTCATTCCATATTGATGGCGCGGCATTACCTGAAAGTCCCGATGCCTATGAACGCATTGTGGTTCTGTTCGATGGCAATGAGACCGTCGCGCTCGAAAACGCACGCAGTCAGTGGAAGGATATCCGCGATAAAGGACTTGCGGCGACCTATTGGCAACAGAACGACCAAGGCCGCTGGGAGAAAAAGGCATAAGCCTTCAAGAGCGAACTATGTGCTGCTTTCAAGCTCATTTGTCAGTTCAAGCCATTCCTCTTCCGCCGTTGCAAGATTGGCGTGAAGCTCAGCCTGTTGGCGTGATAATGTGGCGGCCTTCTCAGGGTCTTTCTTGAACGTATCGGGATCGGCAAGAACGGCATCAACGCGCGCGATCAAATCGCTGATTTTTTGCATTCGTTGTTCGGTTGCTTCGATTTTTTTTCTGATGATTCCCGGATTTGATTTCTTATTTGGTTTTGATGTTTCCCGTTCATCAGGACCCGTCGCCTTACGCTCTGATTTTGGGGAAGACGGCGTTTCAAGCACTTTGGCACGATAGGCATCGAGATCGCCATCAAACGGTTTGACTGTGCCGTCACCCACAAACCACAAGCGGTCGGCGCATGATTCTAATAAAAATCGATCATGTGAAATCAAAATGATCGCGCCATCATAATCATTGATGGCATCCATCAGGGCGACGCGTGAATCAATATCAAGATGATTGGTCGGCTCATCGAGGATGAGAAGATGGGGCCCGTGCAACGTTGCAATACCCATGAGAAGGCGTGCTTTTTCACCTCCAGAAAGCGATGTGACAGGCGTATCGGCGCGCGAGCCCGAGAAACCAATCCGCGCAACGCGCGCGCGGGTTTGCGCTTCGGTTAGGTCGGGCATCAAAGCGCGAATATGGGTATAGGGCGTGCCTGTTGGTGTCAGCTCATCCAGCTGGTGTTGCGCAAAATAAGCGACCGTCATTTTGGATGATTTTCTTATTGTTCCCGACAGTGGATCAAGACGTCCGCCAACAAGTTTTGCAAAAGTTGATTTGCCATTACCATTTGAGCCCAGAAGACCAATGCGATCATCATCAGCGATCGAAAGTGATAAACGAGATAGAACGGGTTTGTCTTGATAACCGACGCTGACACCTTCCATCGCAACAAGGGGTGGCGATAGCGGTCTCTCAGGCGAGGGGAAATCGAAAGGCAGAACATCGCTTTCGATGATGGGTGTGATTGTTTTGAGTTTCTCAAGACGCTTTACACGTGATTGTGCTTGTCGAGCTTTGGAAGCTTTGGCTTTAAAGCGGGTAATAAACGCTTCTAAATGTTTGCGCTCTTCCGCCTGCTTCTTGGCAAAGCGCACTTGGACTTCCTGATCTTCCGCGCGCTGCTTTTCGAAACTGTCATAGCCGCCTTTGTAGAGGCGCAATTTGCCTTCCGAGAGATGCATGATCTGGTCAACCGACTGATTGAGCAGATCACGATCATGGCTGATGACGATCACCGTATGCGGATAACGGGCGAGATAATCCATCAGCCACAATGTGCCTTCGAGATCGAGATAGTTGGTCGGCTCGTCGAGCAGCAGCAGATCAGGCTCGGAGAAAAGAACCGCCGCAAGCGCGACGCGCATCCGCCAGCCGCCGGAAAAAGCCGAGCAGGGCCGATTCTGCGCGTCGGCATCAAATCCGAGACCATGAAGCACGGAGGCCGCCCGCGCGGGAGCGGCATGGGCGCCAATATCGGCGAGGCGAATGTGAATTTCGGAAATCCGGTGGGGATCTTTTGCGGTCTCTGCCTCGGCGAGAAGGGCGGTGCGTTCCTTGTCGGCGGCAAGCACGGTTTCGATCAAGCTCTCCGGACCTCCGGGCGCTTCCTGCGCAACCGAGCCAATCCGGAAACCACGCGAAAGTTGGATTTCACCCGATTCTGGCCCTATTTCACCACGTATTAGGCGAAAAAGCGTTGTTTTGCCCGTCCCATTACGTCCGACAAAACCAACCCGCGCGCCAGTTGGAATGGTCGCCGAGGCCTTGTCGAAGAGGGTTCTGGCCCCAAGGCGATAGGTGAGATCGTTGAGAATGAGCATGGTTGGCGTGTCTTGGACGATCAGGGGCGAGGGTGCAAGGCATGAGAAGAGTTCACCATTATTGTAAGAAACGCCTTGAAGGATCGCGCGACAGGACATAAACCCTTCTTCGCGCATTGGTACCGGGGCTTAGCGCAGTCTGGTAGCGCATCTGCTTTGGGAGCAGAGGGTCGCAAGTTCAAATCTTGCAGCCCCGACCAATGGGCAAAGTTGATTGAGGGATGATTTGCGATGACGGCCCGTATTTCTCGCCCCGCCAAAACCGCCATGCAGTCTGGCAAGGCGAAATCCGACCGCTGGCTTCTGGAATTTACACCGGAACATCCTGGACAGGTCGATCCGCTTATGGGCTGGTCGGGCACTGTCGATATGCAGACCCAGGTCAAATTGTGGTTTGCGAGCCGCGAAGACGCGATTGCCTATGCCGCACGGCACGGCATTGTGGCTCAAGTTGAAGAGCCGCAAGAAGCAAAGCGGCGCACGATGTCCTATTCGGACAATTTCAAATCAAACCGGATCGGCTCCTGGACGCATTGAGCGTCTTGAGGAATTGAGACTCGGGGCCTGATCGGCTAATAAACCTTGGCCGTAACCTGGCGCTTTGACTCCATAGCTCAGCTGGATAGAGCAGCCGCCTTCTAAGCGGCAGGTCGGAGGTTCGAATCCTCCTGGAGTCGCCAGTCGCATATTCAGGGCCTATTCGTGAGCAATGATCTTCCTCTCTTTCTTGCCGATCTTAAAGCGGTGCTTGATCATGGCTTTGATCTGATTGTGAAGTCCGTGCGCGCGCGAACAGCGCCAATGCACACGCCGGTTGTTTCAACGATTGGTCATGATGGACGTCCGCGCTCGCGCGTGGTGGTATTGCGCGCCTTTGAACCTGAATCACGGGTCTTGCGCTTTCACACCGATGTAAGATCAGAAAAATATCACGAGCTGGCGGCAGATCCGCGCATCGCGGTTCTCTTTTATGATCCAGCTGAAAAAATTCAGCTTCGTGTTGAAGGTCACGCCACTCTTCATCGCGATGATGAAGTGGGTGATGCCGCTTGGGGATCATCACAAGCGATGAGCAAGCTCTGTTATGCGACCGAACCGGGCCCTGGCCATGAGATTGATCATCGCGACGATTTTTATTTGCCGCGTGATCGCGCTGAAGCGGAAGCAGGGCGCGCCCATTTCGCGGCCGTCACCATTGTGATCGATGAACTCGATTTTCTCTGGCTGGGATCAGAGGGCAATCGACGCGCGGTCTATCGATTTAATCCTCAACAGACCGACGCGCGATGGTGCGTGCCCTAAGCGTTATGCGCTGCGCGTAAACGAGCAAAGCCCGCTTCGAGATCCGCTTGCAGATCTTTCACATCTTCAAGCCCAATTTGAATACGCAGCGCAGGACCGCCCGGATTCCATGTCGTCACTGTACGGTATGTCGCGCAATTAAAGGGAATAATCAGGCTCTCAAACCCGCCCCATGAATACCCCATTCCGAACAGCGCCAGATCATCGAGCATAGCGGCGACGGCCTTTTGAGACGCGGGCTTAAGAATGATCGAGAAGAGGCCGGAAGAGCCCGTAAAATCGCGCTTCCAGATCTCATGACCCGGACAATCGGGTAGGGCGGGATGAAGCACTTTCAAGACGTCTAGTTGCGCTTTCAACCAATGCGCCATTTCGAGCGCTGCTTTTTCCTGTTCCTTCAAACGGAGAAGCATTGTGCGCATACCGCGAAGGGCCAAGAACATGTCTTCTGGTCCGGCACAAATCGCCATCGCATCATAAGTTGCACGCAGATCTTTCCATGTGCGTTCATTCGCTGACACAAGGCCGAGCAGAATATCCGAATGGCCTGAAAGATATTTGGTGCCCGCTTCGATCGCAAGATCGACGCCCATTTCATGCGGTGAGAAAAAGAAGGGTGTCGCCCATGTATTATCCATCAACACAACCGCATCTCGCTCATGCGCAACACGCGCGATGGCGGGAACATCTTGCACCTCGAAGCTTTGTGAACCGGGTGCTTCGGTAAAGACAGCCTTCGTGTTGGGTTTAAAGAGCGAAGCGATGTCGCCGCCAATCATCGGATCGAAATAGGTTGTCTCAACGCCAAACCGTTTCAACATCCCGTCACAAAAGACGCGGGTAGGGCGATAGACACTATCAGTCACCAAAAGATGATCGCCCGCCTTCAAACAGGAGAGCAGCGCGACGGCGACGGCAGCGAGACCTGAAGGTACGCAGACGGTCCCTGCTGCTTTCGCAATTGCAGTCCAAGCGTTCTCAAGCGCATCGCTCGTTGGTGTCCCTTGGGTGCCATAAATGTAGCGACCCGACCGGTTGAGCAGCGTCTCCATGGTCGGCGAAATGACGGTCGAGCCGCGATAGATCGGCGTGTTGACGAAGCCATGCTGCTCGGTCGGGTCACGTCCAGCATAGACAAGCTTTGTACGGTCCGAGAGGCGCGAAAACACCTCCTGCGTCATTTTGTCAGTCATAAAATGGCCTTTCGTCCCAAATTTTAGGCATTGGACGGCAATTTTGTTCTCTTGGTCAAGGATAATGTCACGATTTTACTGTTGAGCCTGCGTATTTCCCTTGACCGTGACCACTACTTCAAAATTTAATGCCTGCCATGCCTGATTGGCATGGATTGGGTCACGCATTTGGCGGGCCCGAACATCTGGAGGACCAAATGAAGAAACTGATCGCTGCGGCTCTTGTGGCCGCTGCCAGTGTCGGCCTTGTTTCGGCGGCGTCTGCCGGCACGCTCGACAATGTGAAAGCTAAGGGACAACTCGTCTGCGGCGCCAACCCGGGAACAGCTGGTTTCGGCGTGCCGGACCAGAAGGGTAACTGGACAGGTCTCGACGTTGATTATTGCCGTGCTATCGCGGCTGCGATTTTCAACGATCCGACCAAAGTGAAATTCGTTCCGCTTTCGTCGAAGGATCGGTTCACCGCTCTCGCTTCGGGTGAAGTTGACGTGTTGATCCGTAACTCGACATGGACCATGTCGCGTGAAACCACGCTCGGCATCATCTGGGCTGGCGTGAACTTCTATGACGGCCAAGGCTTCATGGTAAACAAGAAGCTCAATGTGAAGTCCGCTAAGGAACTGAACGGCGCTTCGATCTGCGTGCAGCAAGGCACAACGACCGAATTGAACCTCGCCGACTTCTTCCGTTCGAACAAGATGGACTACAAGGTCGTAACATTCGGTACTTCGGAAGAAGCGTTGAAGGCTTATGACTCAGGCCGTTGCGACAGCTACACGACCGACCGTTCGGGCCTCGCTGCCGACCGTTTGTCGATGGCAAAGCCTGATGATCACATCATTCTTCCTGAAGTGATTTCGAAAGAGCCGCTCGGTCCTGTTGTCCGTCAGGGCGACGATCAATGGCTCAATCTCGTGAAGTGGGTGCACTATGCATTGCTCACCACGGAAGAGCTCGGCATCAATTCGAAGAATGTTGACGAGAAGGTGAAGTCTGAAGATCCGGAAGTGAAGCGCGTTCTCGGTACCGAAGGTAAGTTCGGCGAGTCGCTCGGCCTTTCGAACGCTTGGGTCGTCCAGATCGTTAAGGGCGTCGGCAACTACGAAGAACTCTTCGAGCGTAATGTTGGCCCGAATACGCCTCTCCAGCTCGCTCGTTCGTCGAACGCGCTCTGGTCAAAGGGTGGCCTGCAATACGCACCGCCAATCCGCTAATCTAAACACACCGGCGGGACATCATTGTCCCGCCGGATTTATTTTCACGATTAACTGTCAGGCGGGATAGCACTATGAGCGTCGGCGTTGAGGGGCGTCCGTCAGACTCGAAGGTCGTTTTCTATAACGACCCCCGAATCCGCAGTCTGTTTTTTCAACTTCTTCTTTTGGGCTTGATTGTCGCGCTTTTCTGGTTCGCGTATGACAATACTGTTTCCAATCTTAGAAAGCGCAATATCGCGCAGGGCTTTGCCTTCTGGGATGTTGAAGCCGGTTTCGATATCAGCCAGACATTGATTTCCTATAGTGCAGCATCCTCTTATGGACGCGCCTTCTGGGTCGGTCTTCTCAACACAATGCTTGTCTCCTTGGTGAGCATATTCTTTGCAACCATTCTCGGTGTGATCATCGGTATTTTGAGATTGTCGCGGAATTGGCTCGTTGCCAAATTGGCGATGGTCTATGTCGAAATCTTTCGCAATGTTCCGTTGCTTCTCATTCTTTATTTTTGGTATCGCGGCGTTTTGGGGCTACTGCCCGAACCTCGTGAGTCAATCAAACTACCCGCTGATATTCTTTTGAATACGCGCGGGCTTCTTATGCCGAAGCCGATCTTTGGCGATGCGTTCATCTATCCGCTGATTGCCTTTGTGAGCACAGTGATTTTGGGTGCGGTTCTATTCTGGTGGGCGCGGCGCGTTCAGGCACGCACAGGTAACCGTCCGAATGCGGGTTTATTTTCGACCAGTATGATCATTGGCCTGCCTTTGATTGTCTTCTTTCTCTCGGGTTCGCCCTTGAGTTTCGATGTGCCGGTGCAGGGGCGCTTCAATGCCTCTGGCGGCATGACTCTTCCGCCTGAATTCGTCTCGTTGGTAATTGGGCTTACGACTTATACCGCTGCTTTTATTGCCGAGAATGTTCGTGCCGGGATTGTCGCGATTTCAAAGGGGCAGACAGAGGCGTCTCAGGCTTTGGGTTTAAGTCATGGTCAGACCATTCGCCTCGTCATCATGCCACAAGCGCTTCGTGTGATCGTCCCGCTTTTGAACAGCGAATATCTAAGCCTCACGAAAAACTCGTCGCTCGGTGTGTCGATTGGCTATCCCGATCTCGTCAATGTGTTCACCGGAACAGTGCTCAATCAAACAGGGCAAGCGGTTGAGATGGTCTCGGTCACTATGCTTGTTTATCTGACCCTCAGTCTTTTGACTTCGGCCTTCATGAATTGGTTCAATCGCCGCGTGGCTTTGGTGGAGCGGTGAGATGAGCGGTCAAGCTGAATTGAAATTTATCCGTTCCCATTTTAGCGATCCGCTCCCTCCACCGATGCGCACATCGGGGATTTTTCATTGGGCGCGCGAAAATCTGTTTTCGTCGGTGTTTAACTCAGTTCTGACAATCCTGATTTTGTTTGGGCTTTATCAAGTCATCCCGGGCATGATTGATCGCTTGATCATCACGGCGGTATGGACAGCGAACAGCAGTAAAGATTGTAACGCCGAACTTCTTGGTCATCCGGTTGGCGTATGCTGGGGCTTTGTAAATGCTCATTGGGGTTATTTCGTCTTTGGCCAATACCCCGAACATTTGCGCTGGCGTCCAGAATTATTTTTCGTTCTCGAAGCGCTTGGGCTTGCTTGGCTTCTCGTGCCTAGTATCCCCCGCAAAGATTGGGCGATGATTTATTTCTTTATCATCTTTCCCATCGTTGCCTTCTTCTTGCTCAATGGCTCTGAGACATTAGGGCTAACGCCTGTTCAAACCCATTTCTGGGGCGGCTTTCTTGTCTCGATCGTCATTGGCACCGTGGGCATCGTGATCTCGGTGCCTGTTGGCATTCTCCTCGCGCTTGGCCGTCGGTCGCATATGCCGGTGGCGCGTTCAGCCAGTGTGGTTATGATCGAATTCATTCGCGGCGTGCCATTGATCACGGTGCTCTTTATGGCGAATGTGATGTTCCCGCTCTTTGTTCCCGAAGGCTGGCGGCCGGATCCCCTGCTGCGCGTGCTTGTGGGTGTAGCACTCTTCTTCTCGGCCTATATGGCAGAAACCGTTCGCGGCGGTTTGCAAGCCATTCCACGCGGCCAATATGAAGCCGCGCAAGCCTTGGGTCTCAGCTATTGGCAGATGATGGTGAAGATCATTCTGCCGCAAGCGTTGAAGATCGTTATTCCGGGCATCGTGAACAACTTCATTGGGTTGTTGAAAGACACAACACTCGTGGCCATCGTCAATATTTTCGATTTCCTCAAAGTGATCGAAGCGTCGTTGAACAATCCGGTGTGGCGTCTTTCGCAGCGTCTTGCTACCGATCATCGTCATTAGGAAGTTCTGATTATGGCAGCTGAAGCGACCCTCAATCTGAAGCCTGGAAAGTTGACGCATGAGAATGCGATCGAGATTAAAGGCATGAACAAATGGTATGGTGCCTTTCATGTCCTTCGCGATATTGATCTCACCATTAAGCGCGGAGAACGCGTTGTGGTCTGCGGCCCATCAGGCTCCGGTAAATCGACCTTAATCCGTTGCATCAATCGTCTCGAAGAACATCAAAAGGGATCGATCGTTGTTGATGGCACCGAGCTTACGGCCGATGTCAAAAAGATTGACGAGATCCGTCGCGAAGTCGGCATGGTGTTCCAGCATTTCAATCTCTTCCCGCATCTGACCATTCTTGAGAACCTGACTTTGGCGCCGATCTGGGTTAAAAAAATGCCCAAGAAAGATGCCGAAGAAGTCGCGATGCATTATTTGAAGCGCGTCAAGATTCCGGAGCAGGCACAAAAATTCCCCGGGCAGCTTTCGGGCGGTCAGCAACAGCGCGTGGCGATTGCGCGGTCATTGTGCATGAGCCCAAAGATCATGTTGTTTGATGAGCCAACCTCCGCGCTTGATCCGGAAATGGTCAAGGAAGTGCTCGATACTATGGTGTCACTGGCTGAAGACGGTATGACCATGATTTGCGTCACGCATGAAATGGGTTTTGCGCGTCAGGTCGCCAATCGCGTGATCTTTATGGATCAAGGGCAGATTGTTGAAATCAATACGCCGGATGAATTCTTCAAGAATCCGCAGCATGAACGCACGAAGCTCTTCTTGAGTCAGATATTGCATTAACCCTTCACCACTTCACACTCTTCCCGCGCGCCCCATTCGGCCCATGAGCCATCATAAAGCGCGTGGATCGGTTTGCCAATCGATTGTAACGCAAGGGCAAGGATGGCTGCGGACACGCCAGAGCCACAACTTGTGATGATGGGCTGATCGATATCAACGCCAGCATTTTTGAAGGCTGCACGAAGATCGCTTTCGTTCTTCAAAGTGCCATTGGCGACAACATCACCGAATTGCACATTGAAACTTCCCGGCATGTGACCGGATTTCAAGCCGGGACGGGGTTCAGGCGCTTCGCCTCTAAAGCGATCAGCCGGACGCGCATCAACAATCTGCGCCGTTTTGGCTTTGAGTGCGGTTTTGATGGCTTCAAGATCAGCAATCGCGGCGGCGTCTAAATTTGTCTTGAATGCTTTTGGCAGTGGATTTGATTTCGCATTCGTCCATGCGCGCGCTTCCGCCTTCCAGCGGGGTGCGCCGCCCTCGAGAATTGATACGCGCTGCGCTCCCATAGTCGTGAATGTCCACCACACGCGCGCGGCAGCGAATAATCCGGCGCCGTCATAAACAATGATATGATCTTGATCTGAAATTCCCATTGCGCCCACGGCCTGCGCAAAGTCATCGGGACGCGGCATCATGTGCGGCAGTGACGTCGTTTTGTCGGCAATGGCATCGATATCAAAAAATACAGCACCCGGAATGTGACCCTCTTCATATTCGCTTTTGCCATTGCGATTCATGGTTGGTAGATACCAGCTCGCGTCAACAATAGAAATATCCGCGTGATCAAGATGATCAGTCAGCCATTGCGTTGAAACGAAAAGAGGAGCGGTCATAAATTTAAAATCCTATTTCTGAAAAATTAAAGCAACGCTATGCGAACGCGGCGATTGATTTTACCCTTCTTCTCAATCGCTGTAATAACGACTGATCCGATTTCGCTTGTATTATTTACATGCGTGCCGCCGCAGGGTTGTAAATCAAGGCCTGCTATTTCAACCAAGCGCACACGACCCGTGCCCATAGGCGGCTTTACCGACATGGTTTTAACGAGTGACGGATTAGCCTCAAGTTCTTCATCGGTAATCCATCGATAGGTCACATCGGCATTTTGAGAGATACGGCGCATCAATTCCGCCGTGATTTCATCTTTGTCTTGTCCTGCATCGGGAATATCAAAATCCAACCGACCTTCGCCATCACCAATTGCGCCACCGGTTACTGGATAAGGGAGTACTGTGGTGAGCACATGAAGCGCTGTGTGAATACGCATTCTTTTATAGCGTATTTCCCAATCAACTGTTGCCGTGACTTCCGATCCCATTTCAGGAAGTGTCTCGCCTTCTGCGGGCACATGAATGATTTGGCTCTTATCTTCACCATAGACTGTGGTGGCGATTTTTGTAATTTTGCCGGTGTCACTTACAAGCACGCCAACATCGCCGGGTTGTCCGCCCCCTGTTGCATAAAATACGGTGCGGTCGAGAATGATGCCATTGCGCTCATTGATGCCTAAGACGCGCGCGGATGTTGATTTGAGATAGGCATCTTCGCGAAAGAGAAGCTCTGTGGCCATTATATCAGATCCGCTTTGATGGGGCTTTGCTGCTCAAGCCAATGCGGCACAGGCAATCCCTTTGATCGTAAGAAGTCAGGATTATAGAGCTTCGAGGCGTAACGCGAGCCACCATCGCAGAGGATCGTCACAATCGTGTGGCCGGGTCCCAAATGCTTTGCGAGTCTCATGGCACCGGCAATATTCACACCTGATGAACCGCCGAGAGAGAAGCCTTCCTCTTCTTGCAATTTGAAAATCAACGGAATGGCTTCGTCATCGGTAATCTGAAACGCGACATCAATCGGCGCGCCTTCGAGATTCTTGGTGATGCGGCCTTGGCCGATGCCTTCCGTGATTGAAGAGCCTTGGGATTTGAGTTCACCCGTTGTGTAATAAGAATAGAGCGCTGCACCCATTGGATCGGCAAGACCGATTGTGATTTTTGGATTTTTGGCTTTGAGGCCCAGACCGGTTCCGGCGAGCGTGCCGCCCGTGCCAACCGCACAAATAAAGCCGTCAACTTTGCCTTCAGTATCCGTCCAGATTTCCTCGGCGGTTGTGCGTTGATGCGCCTCCCGATTGGCGACATTGTCGAATTGATTGGCCCAAATCGCACCTTGCGCTTCCGTCTGCGCCAGTTTTTCCGCCATTCGTCCCGAGACTTTCACATAATTATTCGGGTTCGCATAAGGCACGGCGGGCACTTCGATCAGGACCGCGCCCATTTGCCGAAGCGTTGCCTTTTTCTCCTCCGACTGCGTTTCGGGGATCACGATCACGGTTTTGAGGCCCAAAGCGTTGCCGACAAGCGCGAGCCCGATGCCCGTATTGCCCGCGGTTCCCTCCACAATCGTGCCGCCCGGTTTGAGAACGCCACGCGCCATCGCGTCCATGATAATGCCGAAGGCGGCACGATCTTTGACCGATCCTCCTGGATTCATAAACTCAGCCTTGCCGAGAATGGTGCAGCCGGTCAGTTCGGAGGCGCGTTTCAGGCGGATGAGGGGCGTTTTACCGATCGCGTCGAGAAGAGTGTGGGCAAGGGCCATGAGCTTTTTGGGGGGTTAGGCGGAATGGAATTGGCGGAACAATTTGTTCATTTATCTATAGATAATGAGCGGGACCGCTGCTCGCAATCTTTGATCGCGGCGTCCGGTCGCGTGTCAATTAACTGCGACAATATGTATTGTCAGAATTATAAGGAAGGCGTGATCCGACAGTCTTGGAGGAGCGTAAGACCGGCAAATGGGTTTTGGAGATCCGGGTTTTGGCTATGAACGGGTTCAATTCTGAGCGGGAAGGGGCGCTTAACGCGCTTCTCGCCGATTATGCGGCTGGTCATTTGAACCCCGCACTTCACAGCTTGGTGGCCGCTCATCTTGAGATGAAGCCGGATAACCGCTCTTTCGTCTCCTCGCTTGAGGTCGTTCATGCCCGCGCGCTTGAGGATGTAGCACCAGTTGAGCTTTCAAACCGTCAGGCCATGCTTGACCGTATCTTCGCCGCGGGTGATCGTCAGGCGGCGGGTGCGGTTAGAAAGCCGAGCGCGAGCCTTCCCGAGGCGCTCTATGCCTATGTTGGCCGTGACCTCGAAGACGTTAAGTGGCGTAGCGTTCTGCCGGGCTTGAAAGAGTTCCGCATTTCGGACAAGGGCTCGGAGACGGAAGCCTCGCTTCTCTGGATCCGCTCGGGTCGTCGCATGCCGGCGCACACCCATGATGGTCAAGAAGTCACGCTTGTGTTGAAGGGCGCCTTCACGGATACGATGGGTCATTATGGTCGTGGCGACATCTCGATTGCCGATGGCGATATCGACCATCGTCCGCGCGCCGACGATTCAGGTGATTGTATTTGTTTTGCTGTAACTGATGCGCCATTGCGTTTGACTGGCCCGATCGGCCGCTTGCTTCAACGTTTCACTGGGCATTGAGATGACTGCGCTTTATCGCGCGCAGCCTCAAGATGGTCTCGCTTGGGTTACCGGTGCGAGTTCAGGCATCGGGCGCGGTACAGCGCTCGAATTAGCGCGGCGTGGTTTTCGTGTACTTGCTACAGCGCGTTCAATTGAAGCGCTTGAGACGCTTGTCGAGGAGGCAGCCGCGCTTCCCGGCTCTATCATTGCGCGTTGTGTTGATGTCACGGATGCGGAATTACAAAAGCGCACCATCGATGAGATTGAAGTCAGTGAAGGTCCAATTGTCCTCGCTTTTTTAAATGCGGGAATCTATTGGCCCATGCGCGCGCATCCTTTTGATGCGACATCATTTAAAAAAGTTTTTGACGTTAATGTTGGCGGCGTGGTGAACGGTCTTGATGTATTGCTCGACCGCATGACGGCCCGCGGACGCGGGCAGATTGCCATCAATGCGTCTGTTGCCGGCTATATCGGGTTGCCACGCGCTCCAGCTTATTCCTCGTCAAAAGCCGCTTTGATTGTCATGGCTGAAAGTTTGAAGATTGAAACAGATTCACTCGGCATAACATTGCAAGTGGTGAATCCCGGTTTCGTCAAAACGCCGCTTACCGACAAGAATGATCATCCAATGCCCTTCTTGATGGAGCTTGATGACGCCGCGCGCTTTATCTGCGACGGCTTTCAGCGGGGTGGATTTGAAATCACATTCCCTTGGCAATTGTCACGCATCTTAAAGTTTTTGCGGCTCTTGCCTTATGAGACTTATTTTTCGCTCATTCGCAAAGCGACCGGCCTTCCGCCAAAACCTTAAGCGTTACGATTTCTTATAAACGATTTGGCGCACATCAATATTGCCGGCGCGGAAGCCTGCTTCGCAATAGGCGAGATAATATTCCCACATTCTGCGGAATCGTTCATCGAAGCCCAGGGGCGTCAGATCAGGCCATGCCGCGCGGAAACGATCACGCCATTGTGCGAGTGTATCTGCATAATCGACGCCGAAGACGCGCTCATGACGGATCATCATGCCCACGCGTTCGCCGAGTTGTTTCATGATACTCGGTGAGGGCAACATCCCGCCTGGGAATATATAGCGCCGTATGAAATCCATCTCGCGACGATAGCCTTCGAAAAAGCGGTCTTGAATTGTGATCACTTGAAGGCCTGCTACACCGCCGGATTTCAAACGCTCTGAAAGTGTATTGAAATAGACGGGCCAGAATTGTTCGCCTACCGCTTCGAACATTTCAATCGAGGCTATGCGGTCATAGATACCGCGCTCGTCGCGATAATCTTGTAATTTGATTTCAACTTTTTCGTTGAGTCCTGCATTGAAAATACGCTTCTTTGCGTAATCAAATTGCTCTTGAGAGATGGTCAGGCCTGTAACGCGGCAACCAATTTCTTTTGCCGCGAATTCAGCAAAGCCGCCCCAACCGCATCCGATTTCAAGAACAGAATCGTGGCTGCCAATATTTGTCTCACGCGCAAGCGCAGCGTATTTTGCAGTCTGCCCCTTTTGTAAATCTTTCTCTGATGATTCAAACAGCGCAGATGAATAAGTCATCGAGGGATCAAGCCATTGCGTGTAGAACGCGTTGCCCAAATCATAATGCGCATGGATGTTGCGTTTTGATCCCGCTTTGGTGTTGCGGTTCAGCCAATGTTTAAAGAGCTGCCAGTAGCGAATAAAAGGCCGTCCGGCCAACATGGTCGCGATCAAATGATGATTGGCGGCAAAAAGGAGCAGGAAGGCCGTTAAGTCCTTTGCCTCCCATTCGCCACGCAGAAAAGACTCGGCGATTCCAATATCGCCTCCCGAAAGCATGCGCTTCGCAAAGACGTAGTCGGTGATCGTCATATCAGCATGCGGGCCATCCTTTGAGCCTTCAAACAAAAAGGCGCGACCATCCGGAAGGCGAACGGTTAAGGACCCTTTTTCGATCCTGGTTGCAAAGCTGAGTGCTTGGCGGATTAAGAAGGGAAGATCGGAGACGTAGGTGCTTAACGTCTCGCGCGTCACCTTCACCGCATTGGTGTTGTGAGTTGCCGTATCAAGCATGCCATTCCCGTTCCTGCCAAAGGACACCCTTTCTTCCAGGGGTCCTTATTCGTTACCGATCACACTTGAAGGCGCAGGTGGCTTGGGGCGGGATTTAAGGCGCATCCCTTTGATCCAAAGCCTCAGGGCCTCAACATGAATTCCACCTATGATTTTTAGTGTCAAGAATGGGATCGTCAAGCAGAGGCGAAGAACGGACAGGGAGGAAAAGCGTAAAAAAGTTCCATGAAAGGTCGCGGCGAGCACCGGGTCCGCACCATCCGTCACCAGAATCCGCAATCCGACCGTCTGATCAGGCGGGTGGATGCGGAAGCGATAGGTCATTTCAACCGGATTGAAAGGTGAAACAAAAAAGCGTTTTTTGGTTTCCTGCCTAATACCCGCTTCATTTTGCTCACCGGGCTTGATGGGTGCAACATAGGTATGGTGTTCGCCAAAGGTGTTGCGCACCTCATAAAGAAGGCCCACCAACGCGCCCTGCCTGTCATAAGCAAAATAGACGCTTAAGGGATCGAACACATAACCAAAAATCCGCGGGTAACAGAGGAGCCGGACGGTGCCGCCCTCCAAATCCACTCCCGACTCCTTGAAGAGCGCTCTTGCATAGCGTGACAGTGACGAACCATCGCGCGGACCGTGATCGCGCTCGTAAAAGCTCATCACATTAAATCGATTGACGGAGAACAAGGGGCTCTCTTGATCAATGTCTTCAAGATGATCGAGATCGATCAAAATCGAAAAAACAGAATATGAGAAGCGGTGGTGCACCGGGCGCATGCGCGCGTGCATCACGGGACCTTGATAGAAGTTGATCGGATCAATGCGCGATGAGCGCTCTGCAGCAATTCTAAGATCACTCATTCAGCAGCGGCAGCCAAGCGAGGAACCGCGGCCCATTCCGGCATCGCTCCAAAATGCGCAGCCACATCGAGGCCAGACATCAAACCATCCTCATGGAATCCATAGCGCGTCCATGCTCCGGCAAACCATGTCCGGTTTTTTCCTTGCAGGCTTCCTAGCTTTGGCTGAGCCGCAATCGCCGCCGCATCAAATTGTGGGTGGTCATATGTATAGCAGCCAAACACGTCTTTATCCGCAGGAGGTGTCTGCGGATTCAGTGTCACGAATACGGGGCGACTATGATCCAGATTCTGCAACATATTCATCCAATAGGTCACGCACAGATTATCTGACTGATTCTTCTCTTGCAGCACATTCCAAGCGGCCCAAGCGCGTTTGCGTTTAGGCATAAAACGTGGATCGCGATGAAGATATACTTTATTCGGCTTATAAGGGATGGCACCAAGGAGTGCGCGTTCTTCAGCTGTCGCCTGATCGCCGAGAATTGCCAGAGTTTCATCGGTATGGGACGCGAAAATAACACCATCGAAATTTTCAAACGTGCCATCCGACAAGTTGAGGCGAACAAAATCAGCATGACGTTCCACGGACGTTACCCCAACGCCGAGGCGAAGACGATCCTGATAGGCCGCGATCATCTTTTTTACATAAGAGCGGCTGCCGCCCCGTACGGTCCGCCATTCAGGTCCAACAAATCCGAGAAGATGGTGATTGTTGAAAAAGGCGATGAAGCTGCGTGCAGGGAAATTCAACATGGATTGGGTCGACATCGACCAAATTGCAGCCCCCATAGGCAAAAGATAATCGGAACGGAATTTTTGTGAAAAGCGATGACGCTCGAGATAATCACCAAGTGATAAATCATCAAGACGATCGGCTTTTAGATCGGCCAGTGCCGAGCGGTTGAACCGCAAAATCTCAAAAAGCATTTTGAGATAGCCTGGCGAAAAGAGATTTGATCTTTGCGCAAAGAGGCCACTCACCGGATTTTTGGCACGACCGCACCATTCAAATCGACCGTGATCGGCGGAAAGCGAAAAACTCATATTTGAGAATTCGGTCTCAACCCCAAGATGATCGAAAAGTGAAGTGAGAAGCGGGTAATTAGTTTCATTGTAGACAATGAAGCCCGTATCGACGGAAAGCTTTTTGCCATGATAGTCGATATCCACCGTAGCAGAGTGGCCACCGGCGCGGGTCTCTTTGTCAAAGACCGTGATCTCGTGTGATGTGCTTGTGGAGAGGGCGTAAGCAGCAGCGTTGCCTGCAATCCCGGTGCCTACAACGGCTAACCGCATTTTATACCCGCTCCGTGTGCGTGATGACGTGATCATGATCTTTAAGCTGATTCCTTCAAAGATTTATATGCCGCTAATGCACGAGCGCGCGCGGCTTCGTGATCAACAATGGGTTTGGGGTAGGTTTTACCCAAAACTACACCGGCAAGTTCGAGTTCGATAGGCTTTGCCGTCCATGGAGCGTGGATTGAACGTGCGGGCAATTTGGCAAGCTCGGGCACATATCTACGAACATAAACACCATCAGGATCGAATTTCTCGCCCTGCAACATGGGGTTGAAAATACGGTAGTAAGGTGCAGCATCGGCTCCTGAGCCCGCTACCCATTGCCAGCTTGCAGGATTATTGGCGACATCCGCGTCAACTAACGTATCCCAAAACCAATCTTCACCGCGCCGCCAATCGATCAATAAATGTTTGATTAGGAACGACGCCACAATCATGCGGACGCGATTATGCATGAAGCCGGTCTGCCACAATTCGCGCATGCCGGCATCGACGATGGGATACCCCGTCATGCCGCGCGACCACGCCTTGAAAAGCTTTTCGTCGCTACGCCAAGGAAAAGCATCAAATCCGCGCTGCACATTTGTGCGCGTGAGATCTTTTTCGTGGAAGAGAAGATGATGGGCAAATTCGCGCCACCCAAGTTCTGATTGAAACACGCGCAGATCTTCTGATGAGGCTTTGCTTTTGCGAGTCTTTATCGCGATGTCTGCCGCATGCCAGACTTGCTTGATCGATATCTCACCAAAACGCAGATGCGGGGACAAGCGTGATGTCGAAGGCCTATCGGGCCGATTGCGATCTTCCGCATAGCCCTTGAAGCCAACCTCAAGAAACGCGTTTAATCGCTCAAGTGCTCCCGCTTCGCCCGGTGTCCATTCCGCTTTTATGCCGGTGGCCCAATCAGGTTTGGTCGGAAGCAAATGCAGATTTTTGAGAGGAATTGCCCCTGAAATTTTTGTCGTTTGAAGGGGTATCAATTTTTTCGGTGCAGGCTCAGGTGAGGCGACCTCATTGACGAGCTGCGATGCACGCCAGAAAGGCGTGAATACTTTCATCGGATTGCCGATTTTTGATTTCACTTCCCAGGGCTCGCGCATCAAAGAGCCATTGAAGCTTTTTACTGTGAGGCCTTTTGCTTCATAGCTTGCTTTCAGCGCTGTATCGGCTGCGACATGTGAAGGGTGATAGCGGCGATTCCAGAAGATGCTTCCGACGCCATGATCAGCAATCAGTCGGTCAATGATTTTTGCGGGATCGCCTTTGAAAATATGAAGCATACTGCCGCGGCTTGCGATCGACTGGGCGAGCGAAGTGAGACTGTGATGCAGCCACCAGTTCACAGCCGCGCCCAAGGGGCGACCACCAGTGGGCGGTTCTTCATAGATATAGGCGAGGATCAACGGCTTTTTTGACGCAACCGCGGCAGTAAGGGCCGGATTGTCGGTCAGGCGTAAATCGTCGCGAAAGAGGAGAAGGGCGGCGTCGCTCATAACCGGATTTGGAACTCACAGGGTACGCGCTTTTTACGCCGGAGGTCCGAAGTCGGATTTCACACGGCAAAAATGCACCCGATTTCACGTCCAAATCGGTAAAATGATCTAGTTTTAGGGAAGAAGAGGGGTGGCTCCTCGAGCAGGACTCGAACCTGCGACCATTCGATTAACAGTCGAACGCTCTACCAGCTGAGCTATCGAGGATCACCTGAGGGGAGCGGATACATCAGACAGGACCTCGGACGCAAGAGGAATCGGCCCTTATTTTCAACAGCCCCCCGCGCACTTGTCCAAAATTCGGCTTCAACCCATTAAAGTTCTGTCTTTTTGGATCAATTTGATTGACCAGGCGCGGAGAGTGTCTGTATCTGTCCAGCGTCGACCGACACGGGGCCTCGTGGCGGAGTGGTTACGCAGAGGACTGCAAATCCTTGTATCCCGGTTCGATTCCGGGCGAGGCCTCCA
>RFXE01000001.1 GCA_009921785.1 Alphaproteobacteria bacterium | reverse complement strand
AAATTGAGCGATGACATTCTAGGTCGCGCGCCCATTTTCCCGGCTAAAACGGAAGTCTGGCATAATCCCAAGTACGAGACCTCTCAGCGTTGAGCGCTCTCGACTGGCAAAACAGACCTTACAAGCTCAATTATAAAACGATCGACGAGGATCTGGACTTCGGTGACAATAGCGAAATAGGACGCTGTATACTTCAGGACTAAATCAGAGGTTGCATCGTAAACCTTCTCGAGCCCGTGGGATGCTCACATCTTAATTGAAGCGTCGGCCGCAAGAAAGGCGTGGGATTCTCAATTGTCCAAATACTATGCATTAGTCAATAATTTATAACTTGACATAAATTATTGACTAATAGTAATTTTTATAGGTGATGATACAAAAAAGATAAGTTGGGCATCAAGTGCAACGCAAAAATGTCAACTTCTGGGGACGAACCTCGTTTGACGGAAGCGTTTAAGGAGCTTCGAGTTCATGAAAGCAGTGGAGTAAGACGTGTTTTCCTTTCAGCCCAACACACGCATCAGACCTTCTCCCTTTTTCGAGGCTGCCATTACGGACGGGCTGAAAGCGGCAAATGTCTACAACCGAATGATCATGCCCACTTCCTACGGCGACCCCGAGGCCGAATACTGGCGGCTGATCAACGGCGTCTCGCAATGGGATGTTGGGGTTGAGCGTCAGGTGCAGCTGAAGGGAGCGGATGCTGGCCGCTTAGCACAAATTCTTAGCCCTCGCGATCTGTCGAAATGCGAAGTCGGGCAAGGTAAATACGTGCCCCTTTGCAACCATCGCGGTACGATCATCAATGACCCTATCCTTTTGAAGCTAGCCGATGATCTTTACTGGTTGTCGATTGCAGACAGCGACATCTGGTTCTGGGCTAGCGCCATCGCCGCCGAGCGGGGCCTAGATGTCGAGATCTCGGAACCCGACGTTTCGCCAATGGCTCTGCAGGGGCCAATGGCTGAGGATGTGGTGGCCCATGTGATAGGCGACTGGGTCCGCGGGCTGAAATACTTCTGGTTCCGCGAGACCGAGATTAATGGAATTCCGGTAGCGGTTCAGCGATCGGGTTGGTCGAAGCAAGGCGGGTTCGAGATCTATCTGAAAGATGGTTCGCGCGGCACCGAGTTGTGGAACATATTTAAAGAGGCCGGCCGGCCTTGGGGCATCGGACCCGGTGCGCCCGCGACCGCGGAGAGAACGGAAAGTGGATTGGTGTCGGTGGGTGGTGACACGGACGATCTGACCAACCCATTCGAAGTTCGCTTGGGTAAATATGTCGATCTTGATGTATCTGATGATGTGGTGGGGATTCACGCCTTGCGTCGAATTAAAGCCGAGGGGGTAAAACGTCACCAATTGGGCTTAGTGCTTGAGGGTTCGGCGTCCGCCCCCTTGGGCTTCCGCCGCGAGGACATCACCCGAAGCGGCCATCGCGTTGGCGTGATGACGAACTGTGTCTGGTCGCCCCGCATGAAGGCGAATATCGGTTATGCTTTGATCGATGCAACCGTTCCGGTGGGCGAGACCGTGATAATTCAGCGCGATCAGGGTGAGGTTGCAGCCAAACTGGTCGAACTGCCCTTCCTGTAACGGGTGCGCCATGCAGCAGCACTATGATTCCCCTATGCGTGCCGCCGCCAACCACGTGGCACTGTCGCCACTGTCTTTCTTGAAGCGGGCCGAGACGGTTTATGCAAACCTGCCCGCCGTGACCTATGGCGATATTCGCCGGACTTGGGGTGAAACCAGCACCCGTTGCCGTTGTGTCGCGGCGGGTCTGGCAGAAATGGGCATCGGGACAGGGGATACGATCGCCGTGTTGGCTCCGAACATTCCCGAACTGTTCGAACTGCACTACGCCGTGCCGCTTTCGGGCGCAGTGCTGAATACGATTAACACACGGCTTGAGCCCGAAACGGTCGCATACATCCTTAGCCATTCGGATGCACGGCTTGTGATCGCCGATACCACATTCGCGCCCTTGCTGCGTGCCGCCTTCGCGATCAATGGCAACGTAATTCCAGTCGTTGATATCTGCGATGTTTCCGGAACGGGCTTCGGCCAGACAACTTATGACGGTCTGGTGACGCATCCGCCGATGGCTTGGACTTTGCCCACCGATGAATGGCAAGCCCTGGCGCTCAATTATACCTCGGGCACTTCGGGGCGGCCCAAGGGAGTAATCTATCATCATCGCGGAGCTTATCTGATGGCAATGGGCGCGGTGGCGGGATGGGCTTTGCCGCCGCATCCAACCTATCTTTCGGTCGTGCCGATGTTCCATTGCAACGGGTGGAACCACCCCTGGGCCATAGCGATCGTCGGCGGTCATATCATCTTTACCCGAGACACGACGCCCGCAAAGTTGTTGGCAGCGATGGCGTTACACAATGTGACCCATCTGGGGGCTGCCCCCATCGTGCTGCAAATGCTTTGTGACAGCGCTGAAGCCGAGGCGCTGACGTTTGAGCCAAAGATCAGAGTGCTAACGGCGGGTGCGCCGCCACCGCCCGCGACACTGGAGAAGGCGGCGGTCTTGGGGCTAGACGTGATGCAGGTCTATGGATTGACGGAAACCTACGGCCACATCGCGCAGTGTTTGTGGCAAGAGGAGTGGGACGCTTTGCCTGCCGCTGCGCGTGCCGAAAAGCAGGCGATGCAGGGCGTCTGCTTTCCGATGGTAGAGGACATTCGCGTTGTGGACCGCGCAACCGGGGAGGATGTGCCGCGCGACGGCATTTCCCAAGGCGAAATCGCTATTCGCGGCAATACGGTGATGAAGGGATATTACAAAGACGCGGCCGCCACATCTGAGGCATTTGCCGGTGGCTGGTTCTGGTCCGGCGATGCCGCCGTAATCCATTCTGACGGCTACTTGCAAATCCGCGACCGTTTAAAGGATGTGATCATTTCCGGCGGTGAGAACATCTCTTCCATCGAGGTAGAAGCAGTGCTGTATCGCCATCCTTGCATTCTGGCGGCGGCGGTGGTTGCCCGCCCGCATGCCACATGGGGCGAAAGCCCCTGCGCCTTTGTCGAGCTGCGCGAGGGTGCCGCCACGACCGAGGCCGAGATCATCACCTTTTGTCGCGATCGTATTGCCCATTTCAAAGCTCCGAAGACTGTGGTCTTTGGCCCCATACCCAAAACTGCCACTGGTAAGATTCAGAAGTTTATGCTGCGCGCCGCCGCCCGCGACTTGGGGGTGCAGCCATGACCTATGAAGCCCCTTTGCAAGACATTCTGTTCAACCTTGCCCATATTACGCTCGGCGAGGTGGATCTGGATATGGCTACTACGATACTTGAACAGCTAAGCCGCTTTTGTGCCGAAGAGATAGCACCGCTGAACGCGCCGGGTGATCGCGAAGGCTCGATTTACAATTCGGGTCAGGTGACCACTCCAAAGGGTTTTCGCGAAGCTTACAACAAATTCGTCGCGATGGGCTGGCAGGGATTGCTGCACCCCTTAGAATATGGCGGTCAGGGTCTGCCGCGCACGGTCGGGGCTGCTGCGGGTGAAATCCTGAACGCTGCTAACTTGAGCTTTGCACTTTGCCCTCTGCTGACCGATGGAGCTATCGAAGCGCTTCAACATTTTGGATCGGAGCAGATAAAAGCCACCTACCTGCCGCAACTTGTTGCAGGGGTTTGGACCGGAACGATGAACCTGACGGAGCCACAGGCCGGTAGCGATCTGTCGCTGCTCCGCACTCAGGCTGAACCACTGACGGACGGTACCTACAAGCTGAGTGGCACCAAGATATTTATCACCTATGGGGAGCATGATCTTGCAGAAAACATAATTCATCTCGTCCTCGCCCGCACACCGGGGGCGCCGAAGGGGATAAAGGGGATCAGTCTGTTTCTGGTGCCGAAGATCCTAGCGGATGGCGAGCGGAACGCTGTCCTATGCCAATCAATCGAACACAAACTTGGTGTCCGTGCAAGCCCAACCTGCGTTCTATCTTTCGAGGGCGCAACGGGCTTTCTGATCGGCCAGGAAAATGCTGGGTTGGAATACATGTTCACCATGATGAACGCCGCCCGTTTTGCAGTCGGCGTGCAGGGCGTGGCAATTGCCGAACGCGCCACGCAACAGGCCATGAGCTATGCGAGGGACCGCCTTCAAGGTCGTCCGATTGACGGCCATGCTACTGGCGCAGTCACCATCATCAACCATCCCGACGTGCGCCGTATGGCGATGCATATGCGGGCCACCACTGAAGCCTGTCGAGCTTTGGCCATTTATACGGCCGGTTGTCAGGATCGGGGCGACACAGCGCTGGTGGAATTTCTAGTACCGCTCGTCAAGGGTTTCAACTCCGAAATGGCTATAGAGGTCGCATCGCTTGGCGTGCAAATTCATGGTGGAATGGGGTTTATTGAAGAAACAGGGGCAGCACTGTATTACCGCGATGCTCGCATCTTACCGATCTACGAGGGCACGACCGCTATCCAGGCAAATGATTTCTTGGGAAGAAAGACCTTGCGTGACGGCGGCTCGATCGCTGGTCGCCTCTGCGCGATGATTGTCGAAACCGAAGCGGAATTGCAGCACGGGGTACCATTTGCGCAAGAAGCGGCTCTTCGTTTGAGTGCCGCTCGGCAGGATTTTCAGGCCGTGGTCGCTCACTTGTTGACCTGCACCTCAATTGATGCGTACGGCGCTGCGGTGCCATATCTAATGCTGGCAGGCAATTTGGTGGCAGGCTGGCAAATGGCGCGTATACTTCTTGCCGCCGAGGCGAGCCTGCGAAGTGTTGCAGACCGCACCTTTCTTGAGGCCAAGATCTCAACGGCACGATTCTACCTTAACCACATTCTCATCGAGACCGGCCTTCAACGAGTGCGTGCCATTTGCGGTGCCGCAAGTCTTTCGGGCGCTTATTTCTGATCCCTTTACCCTTACAAAACAGGACCGCAACATGGGCATCCAAATTGATTTATCGCGCTTCAAAAACCTTGACATTGTTGCCGGCGACGACGGCGTCTGGGTGGTCACATTGAACCGTCCGACTAAACGCAACGCGCTAGATTCGTACACGATCGAAGAGCTTGTTGAGTTTTTCGCGACTGCCCCACGCGCCGGAGTGCGTGCTATTGTACTCGCAGCATCAGGTGATCATTTCTGCGCGGGCCTCGATCTGGCGGAACATCATCAGGCTGACCGAAGCCCCTCCGATTTCATGCATATCTGCATGCGCTGGCATGAAGCTTTCAACAAGATGGAATACGGCGGTGTGCCTATCATCGCAGCCTTGAAGGGCGCAGTCGTGGGCGGAGGTTTGGAACTTGCCAGTGCCGCGCATGTTCGCGTCATGGACAATTCGACCTATTTTGCTTTGCCCGAGGGTCAGCGTGGCCTGTTCACTGGTGGTGGTGCAACGATCCGTGTCGCGGGTCTGGTGGGCAAGGCACGGATGATCGACATGATGTTAACCGGGCGCGTTTATCAAGGGCAAGAGGCGGTCGATGTTGGCCTCGCGGAGTATTTGGTCGAAGGGTCAAGCCTTGATGCAGCCCTCACCTTGGCAGCCAAAGCCGCGCAGAACCTCCCCCTTAGCAATTTTGCAATCTGTTCGGCCATTAGCCATCTCGGTAATATGTCCGCACTCGACGCTTCCTATGCCGAGGCTGTCATTGCAGGGGTAGTCAATACTCAACCTGCTGCCCGAGCGCGCCTAGACGATTTTATCAAGGGAACGGCTTCGCGCGTGCGTCCTAAGAGCTAAGCCGTTTTGGCGATTACCTTTGTTGTTCGGGCTCCTTCATCGGTCATGCTAGGCTCAAGAGCATCCTAATTGTAAGTCCTTAACTCAAATATAAAGGTCTATTCTGACGGTTTTGATAGCGAAAAGCAGAACTTATCGCTGTCCCGCAAAATACCAAAACACAATGCTCTTATTGAAAAATTCTAGAAGGACGAGAAAAAACTTGCTTTTTGAAAGTAATAACATTTAACTTGCATTTCACAAGTTAATTCATTCGGCCTAGATGGGAGTTTGAGAAGATGGAACGTGTTTTGCTGACCGGGGTGACTGGATACATAGGGCAGCACTGTGCTGCCGAACTGCTAAGGCAGGGCTATGAAGTTATCGGAACGATCCGATCTCGCGCTAAGTCAGATGCCACCCGTGAGGCGCTTGCAAAGGTTGCTCCGATTGATCGGTTGAGCTTCGTCGAAGCTGATCTTCTCTCAGACCCTGGTTGGGGTGAGGCGATGAAAGGCTGCTCTTTCGCGATACATGTTGCATCTCCCTTCCTGCTCAAAGAGCCAAAGGATGAGAATGAACTGATCGCTCCTGCGGTCGAAGGAACCAAGCGGGTTATTACTGCGGCCCAACGCGAAGGTGTCAAACGCCTAGTTCTTACATCATCAACCTTTGCGATAATCGCGGGAAAGGACACGGGGCGCTACGGGCCAGATTCCTGGTCCAATACTGAGGCAAACATTGGTGCATACGCCAAGAGCAAAACCTTGGCCGAACGTGCCGCGTGGAATGCTGTCAAGGCAGGAAATATGGAACTCACGGTTGTAAACCCGGGCGCGGTGTTCGGGCCGTCTCTGGGCGCGAAAATGGACGGACAGAGCGTGGGGTTAATGACCGCTATGATTGGTGGAAAGATGCCAATGGTTCCCGATATGAGCATGGGCATGGTTGATGTTCGCGATGTCGCTCGTCTCCACGTCGAGGCGATGACGGCCAAAGATGCTGCGGGTAAGCGGTTTATTGCAGCTACTGCCGAACCGATCGACATGATCACTGTAGCGGACGTTCTTAAAGAAGCGGGCTACACGAAGGTTCCTTCTCGCAAAGCGCCGACTACACTTTTGAAAATCATGGGCCTGTTCGACCGCGAAGTGAAGGGAATGCTGCCTTTTATTGGAAAGGCAGCCTCTTACAACAATAGCGCGACATTCGAGGTGCTGAAGTGGAAGCCCACTCCGATGGAGGTCTCCTTCCGAGACATGGCGGCATCGATTTCACAATAGATCATCAGCATCGAAAAAAGTGCATCTAATACCCCTTAACAACTCAGAAGGAAAAACGGAATGACACCTGATTTATGGATTTTGTTATCGCTCGCATTGCTCACAGAAATCCTCACTTTGCCTCCTGTCGTCGCGCGCGGATCAGTTCCCGGAGGCATAAAATGGATCTTCTACAATCGTGACACAGTGCTTGAGGGCGTTGCCCCTTGGGGTGGCCGGGCGGTGCGCGCGCATAGCAATCTCGCCGACAACCTCGCAATATATGCGGCTGTCATCGGTATCGCCTGCGTCACGGGTGCTACGAATGGCATTACGTTTGTTGCAGGTATCGTGCTCCTCATCGCTCGCATTCTGCATGCTGTAGTCTATATCGCTGGGATTCCCTATTTGCGCACTGCTGTTTTTGCGGTCGCTCAGGTTTCCATGTTGGTCTATGTCTGGCAGATTGTTATCCACTACTTGGCTCGATAAGGATGGGCATGGCCATAGCCTAGCAACTGATGGACTTGACCGGAACGGGGCGCGGGCGTGAAGTCAACTAAGTGAGCCAACGCGGGTAGATTGGTTAAGACAGAGTGAGGTTGGAGTGGATTTGTGAAGGATAGGATGGAAGGACTCGATTGGCGTTCCGTTTGCCCGATCAGTTCCGCGCTCGACGTGCTCGGAGACAAGTGGTCGCTTCTGATTATTCGTGACTTATTGATATACGGAACCCGCACCTATTCGGAGTTTCTTGGGTCGAAAGAGCGCATCTCGACAAATATCCTCGCCACGAGGCTCGAACTGCTTACTAACCTAAAACTAATCGAGCGAACGAACCCGCAAGCGAGCGCTCGCAATAACGCCTTCCGTTTAACAGAAAGCGGTAAAGCGCTGCGACCTATCGTTGAGGAACTTGCGAGGTGGGCTCAAACCCACCTGAAAGAGTTTCACAGGGATATCGTAAAGGCTCTTTAATGGGGTTGAACAACTGACTAGGCTAGAAACAATGATGCTTGTTAAAGTAATTTCTAATTAATCTAGCCTTCAGACGTCGAATCAAACTAAAAGTCTTTCAGGCGTAATGAGGAGGCTAGCAGTTCGATTCCGCTCAGCTCCACTATTTTTCAAAATGATATCAATGGGTTCAAGATTTTCAAAATTTCAATTTCTCGACGTGAAAAGTTTTAAAGAGTTGCAAAGTTCTTATAGCTACTCTTTTGCAAATTGCTCACCCAAAAATTCGTTATTCAAAAACACTTATTTTTAATAAGCCTCCAAATTTTGGACGCTAATTAATTGTACGACAACTAAACAAAACTTCTGAATTGAAATCGAGATGATCCGAAATTGCGCTGGAAAGGAAAAGCTTCTTACTGGTTGCTTATAGCATTATTGAAGATCGCGGTGAAAATCATTCATTTATGATCCAAAATTCACGATTGCAAGACATATTTAATTTTAAAACAACGCGAAGAAAGGTTTTATTTTTATTAATAATGAAATTTTTATTATTGAGCGCGCCAACCAGCACTTTTCATTTCGCGCATTCGGATTGCCACCCGTACAGAGGCCGGAGAATTTCAAAACAACAACGCATAGGGCTGGTATTTAGACAAATAAAATTCGAGAGTCATTTAGCTTCGGCAATGTTACTTTCGTGTAAGTCCTCGGCATCATGAATGGATCTTCCATTGATTGCCGATTGCGTTTTTCGTCACGAGCACTGTAATGACGATTGTCTCGCTTTTGCGATTCTCAGCATTCTGAGTGATAGGAGCGGTCATCACAATTTTTGACCGTTACTTCGGCCGCAAGAATCAGTGCATAGTCACGAAATTCAAATTAGCCGTCCTGTTCAACGACAGCGAAGGGCGGCTCTTTGATGGCCATCGCGGACTACGACGCGATGAGCCCCGCCATAACAGCAAGGTTAGCCAGAATGGCGGGGTTAAATGTCAGCATTACGCGTATGGCATCAATAGGTTCCGAGATAATCACGCTTTCCAAGTTCGACACCATTATGACGCAGAATGGCATAGGCCGTCGTCGTATGGAAAAAGAAATTGGCGAGCGCGCCGTGACGTAAGTACACAAGTGCATTGAATGTCCGCGGCTCGGGTCGCAACGGAACGAGGATATCGCGCGTTTCGGCGTTGACGAATTTTTCCTTCGGGATTGACGTGATGAAGGCGATCGTCTTCTCGATCCGTCCATAGAGTTCAGCGAAGGTCGATTCCGTGTCGGAATAGCTCGGCGTGTCAACGCCCGAGACACGGGCCGATCCGCCTTTTGCGAAATCGGTTGCGAGTTGAACCTGTCTCGTCAATGCGAACATATCAGGAGCGAGGCGCGCGTTCAGAAAAACCGTATGCTCAATTTTGTGCGCATCCGCATGTGCTTCGGCTTTTTTGAGAACATCGGCGAGTGCCGTAAGCGATTGGACAAAAACTGGCACGGACATATCGTAAAGCGTAAGCGACATAATTTGAATTTCCCCGAGTGATATAAAAGCCGATCCGGACAATGAATAATATCCTTTGTCTATTCGGCATTAGACCCTTTCGATATCTGATATCTCATCGAAATCCCTCAAAACTAGGTCTTAAGCATGCTTGATGTCCTAGATTAAACCCATACCTCTTGGGCAGGGCAAGTTTTGCGACCTTGAATCGAATACTAGGCCTTTTTAGCTCATTCCATGCAGCGTTTTGGTTTCGAGGTAATCTTCCAATCCCATTATTCCTCCTTCGCGGCCGTTCCCCGACTGCTTATAGCCGCCAAAAGGCGAGCCATAGTTGAAACCACCACCGTTTATGTGAACAGCCCCAGCACGCAGACGTTTGGCGACCCGCAGCGCCCTCTCCGGATCACCCGTTTGCAGATAGGCGGCCAGCCCGTATGGCGTGTCATTAGCAATAGCAATTGCATCATCCTCGTCATCAAACGGAATGATGACGAGCACGGGACCGAATATCTCTTCCTGGGCGACCCGCATATGGTTTGACACGTCGGCAAATATCGTAGGCTTGGCAAACCATCCGGTGGTGACTCCATCTGGCTTACCGAGGCCACCTGCCAGAAGCGTCGCGCCCTCGGCAAGACCCGCTTCGATCATGGACTGCACGCGGTCAAATTGAATCTTATCGAAGAGAGGTCCGATATGGTCGCCCGTTTGCTCTGGGTCACCGACCTTGACGGAATCTATTGTCAGTTTGGCAATCCGAAGCGCCTCGTCGTAGCATGATCGTTCGACCAAAAGCCGGCTCGGCGCGTCGCACGACTGACCAGTGTTGAACATACATTCCCGAACGGAGGCTGCCACACGCTCCTCGAGCTTGCAGTCGGAAAAAACTAGGTTCGGCGATTTTCCTCCCAGTTCCAACGTCACGCGCTTCACGGTTTCGGCGGCATCATGGGTAACAGCGATTCCAGCCCTAGTTGATCCTGTGAAGGACATCATTTGAATTTCAGGATGTCGCGAAAGGGCCGCACCCACCGTGGGGCCATCCCCGTTTACCAGATTAAATACCCCAGGCGGATAGCCGGCCTCGTCAATGATTTCAGCATAAATCATGGCCGAGATCGGTGTGTGTTCCGAAGGCTTTAGGACACACGTTGATCCTGTGGCCAGAACGGGAATGACCTTGAGCGCAATCTGGTTAATCGGCCAGTTCCAGGGAGTAATAAGCCCACAGACACCGATCGGTTCGCGTAAAAGGATATCGCCATTAGCGAGCACTTTGCTCTCTTCAAGCTCTTGCAGCGCTTCGATGAAGCCTCGCAGATGGCCAATGGCTGCATCTGCTTGCGCGGACCTCGCCATTGTTATCGGCGCGCCCATCTCGATCCGCATGGCCTGTGCCAGATCCTCGAGACGCCTTTCGGTCGCAGCTTTCAATCGGTAGAGAAGGTGAAGTCTCTCCTGTTTAGAGGTGACAGAGAAGGCTGTGAATGCGGCCTTTGCGGCCTTCACTGCGGAATCCACGTCTTCAGAGATACCCATAGCAACAGTGCCGATCGGCTCCTCAGTCGCAGGGTTTAGAATTGGCAAGGTCGCAGACGACAATGGTTTGACCCATTCGCCACCAATAAAGAATTTCGTCAGGTTCTGCATTTTTCCGACCCTACTATCAGCGTGCCTTTGCGATTGCGATTTCGATCAACCCACGAACTTCAGTCAGCGTGGCAACGCGGGGGTTAGAGCGGGCTGCACTGTCTTTCAGTGCCTTTTCGGCGATCCTTGCAGCGCTATCGGTAGGGACGCCAATTTCGCCTAACGACTTCGGTATCCCGATCTTGTTTAGAAGGAGTTCGACTGCTGAAATTAAGCCTTCTACCGAGTTGTCTGACAGGTTCATTGCTTGCGCCATCCGGCGAACCTTATCCTCCTGACCGGGCAGATTGAAACGCAGCACCACCGGCAGAAGTATCGCATTGGTCAGACCGTGCTGCGTGTTAAATTCCGCCCCGATCATATGGGAAATAGCATGGACAAGCCCAAGGCCCTTCAGGAAAGCAATCCCGGCAAGGCATGACCCCATCAGCATGCCGCCTCTTGCGGTTAAGTTCTCTGGCTCCTCTACGGCGACGGGCAGCCATTTCGTAATGAGCGCTAATCCTTCCAGCGCTAAGCCATCGCACAATGGATGGAAGCTCGGCACCAGATACGCCTCGATAGCATGAACAAGTGCATCGGCCCCTGTCCAGGCAGTAAGATTTTTTGGCAGACCAACGGTCAGTTCCGGGTCCAGCACGGCCACTGCGGGTTTTAAGTCTGGGTGCCAAACGCAGAACTTCATGCCCTTGGCCGCATGGGTGATCATGGCGGTGCTTTCGGTTTCGGCTCCGGTGCCGGCTGTCGTAGGGATGGTGATCAGAGCAGGAAACCGGTGCCCCTGCATCATTACGGGAACAGGCTGTTCATATTCAAAAGCCCAAAGGTCAAAATCGTTGTGCGCGGTAAGGCAAATAGCCTTACCGCCATCCATGGCACTGCCACCGCCGATCGCGATGATCGCGTCATGGCCGCCCTTAATGAAGGCAGCACGCCCCGAACCTATCTCGCTATCCAGCGGATTTGGCGAAATGTCCGAAAACAGGGACGACGTCAGCCCTGCATCATGAAGAGAGGATTGTAGCCGTCCGATGAAGGGCAAGTCACGGCTGCCGCTATCAGTCACGATCATGGGATTGTCGATGCCCAAGCCTATGCAGTGCTGCCCGATTTCGGCCAGACGTCCTAGCCCGTAGGCAATAGGCACCGGAAATCCCCAGTCATATGAGGCAATCATCGTTAGATCATCTTTTTTCATTGTTAAGTTTCTTATGAAAAGCGCTCGGCGCCTTAATTTTCGGGAGTTATAAGGGTCGCTATCCAGCCCGTGTCCCAGGGCTGCCTAAGATGCCGACTTTTATCCGCCGTCCATGATCGTGGTAATCAACATGATAAGTCGCACGTTCATAAACAGGCGCTCACAAGCATCTGTTGCTTACAAAAAGGGGGGTGTCTTAACCTCCGAACTGAATTCCGGAAAATTTTTGAGCTTACATAATATAATTTTACCAATAGTAAGTGTTTATGTCAATTGGTCTATATGGAACAAAAGGCTGCTTTTCCAGTATTCCAGTCAATGTACCTGGAATCTTCGACCCCGCGCCCGTGTCTTAGTCCCCCTGAATATGAGTAATTAACGGGGTTTGATTGGGAGAGTTTGGGTATGGCTCAGTTTCGAAATTCGCTCGAGGATTGCCTGAGATACGCACGGCAGTTGGAGCTGAATTTTTGCGGCCGGTGCGGATGACTCCAAGTCGTGTCGAGTACCGTAAGCTATGTCAGCTTCTATAGCGATGGGAGCCGGAGGAACTGCTGAGAATAAAATTAGGGTCTTGCCTAGTTAAGCGGTGATTTTCGGAGGTATTTTAGCTAGGTTTTGCATTTGTCGGAATGGCGATGATTGAAGCGCCAATCTGTTTCTTTCAGGTGAAGATGGAACGTTGCATCGGTGATGCCTTTAAATTTGGCGAGCCTGACTTTTGCAAATCCCCAGAAGCCCTCGATCCCATTGATATGGACACCGCCTTTTGAGAACTCGTCCTTCGAATGATCTATTCGAAAGTGTCCATAGCCTAAGTCGACGAGCCCGTTATAGCCTCGCCAACCATCGGAATTAATCACGGTTGATACATCAACCCGACCTCGAATAATGCCTTGTAACGTGGCTTTTGAGCTATTCGGGACAATCTCGGTATAGACTTGTCTCTCCCTTTCAAAGACGCCGAAGACAGTCGTTTTTCCATAGGCACCACGCCCTCGTTTGCCCTTGACCCGCTTTGCGCCGAACAGGCTTTCATCGACCTCGACAACGCAAAACATTGGTCGCTGGACAACGCAAACCTAGCCAATGCGCGCACGTAAATCGCGATAGATTCTATTGATCGTATTGCGATTTACGCCGCTCAACGCTGCAGCTTGCAGCGCGGTGAGATCAACCGAAAAGTAGCGGACAATCTCGCGAAATTTGGCTTCAAAAATGCGTGAACGGACAAAGTAGCGATTTTTCATGTCTTTCCATAGCCTTAGACGGTTTTTCCCTCACTCAGCTAGGCAAGACCCAAAATTATATTGAAAATTCAATACGATATGTGTTCTCATTTTTTTGATTTGAGGCGCACCATGACTTTCGTGTTCTCTCGATAATTCGAACGCGTGGACGCGCCTTAAGGGCGTGCGGGGTTTTTTATTTTTTTCTTGGCGCCGCAAACGAGTGCGCTTTGACTTCGCCTATCCAATTGACCGAAAAAAACGCGCTCTGATCGGCGTGAACGGATGAATCAAGCTGCTGCTGTTTGCGCATGTTATAATCCCTTCTAATTCGTGAAAGATGACAGCGCAGGTTCAAAATCAAAATTACTTTTTGTCCGATTGATCGGGTGCAGCCCATTGTTCATTCGACGATCCAAGGTTGCCAAGCTTCGATCATGCGCCTAAAGACGCCTTGATCCGCAAGCGGAGCGGGAGGGGCGCATGACCGATCATACCCATTTATCGTCGGGCCCCTCAGCCCCACCGCCCGCGTTCCGTGACGAGGAAGGCGCGCTCGATCCGCGCTTCCTTGCTCTTGTCGAAACGGCGCTTGAAAGCGGCGATGCCGATGCGCTGGGCGCGCTCGTTACCGATCTTCATGAAGCCGATCAGGCGACATTGCTTGAAGCCATTGATCATGATCAGCGTCCGACCTTCATTGAGCTTCTTGGTCCGGCCTTCGACTTTGCCGCGCTCACGGAAGTTGATGACGCAGTGCGTGAAGAAATTCTCGAAGAGCTCGACACCGAGACACTTGTCGAAGGGGTACGCGAACTCGAGAGCGATGACGCGGTCTATATTCTCGAAGATCTCGATAAAGAAGATCAGGCCGAAATTCTTGACGCGCTGCCAGCACTTGATCGTGTCGCGCTACAAAAGAGCCTTGATTATCCCGAAGGCTCTGCCGGTCGTCTGATGCAGACGGATTTGATTGCGGTGCCACCCTTCTGGACAGCGGGGCAGGTGATCGATCATCTCGCGGAAACGCCTGATCTGCCGGATAGTTTTTTCGAAGTCTTTGTTGTTGATCCGTCCTATCATCTTTTAGGCAATGTATTTCTCGACCGTCTTGTGCGCGCGCGGCGCACGGCGCGGATCGAGGACTTGATGAATGCCGACCGTCGGCGCGTTGAAGCGACAGATGATGGTGAGGATGTTGCGCGTCTTTTCCAGCGTTATAATCTTGTTTCAGTTCCGGTTGTTGATGAAGACAATCGCTTGTTGGGCGTTGTCACCATCGACGACATCGTTGACGTGATCCAGGAAGAAGCTGACGAAGAAATCAAAGCGCTCGGTGGTGTGCGCGGCGAAGAAGAACTCTCTGACTCTATTCTTGAAACAACGAAGAGCCGTTTTGGTTGGCTCTTCGTGAACCTCCTCACGGCGTTTTTAGCCTCATCCGTTTTGGGTTTGTTTGAAGCCTCGCTTGCCAAGATGGTGGCACTTGCGGTGTTAGCACCCATTGTGGCGGGGCAGGGCGGTGTTGCCGCGACACAAACCATGACCGTAGCCGTGCGTGCACTTGCGACGCGTGAGCTGAGTGCGGCCAATGCCATTCGCGTGACCTTCCGCGAAACCTTCGTCGGTCTTTTGAACGGACTCGCTTTTGGGATTATCACCGCGGCTATCGCGTCAGTCTGGTTCCAAGATTGGAATATCGGCTTTGTGATTTCGCTCGCCATGACGGTTAATCTCGTGGCCGGTGCTTTGGGTGGTATCCTGATCCCCTTAACACTTGAGCGGTTCCGTGCCGATCCAGCGGTTTCGTCGGGCGTATTCGTCACAACAGTCACCGATGTTGTCGGATTTTTCTCCTTTTTGGGGATTGCGACGCTGTGGTTTGGTTTGAGCTAACGCATTTTGCGATTAAGTGGGTACCGGTTAATCGAAACAAAAATGCGTCTAATTAAAAAAATTGATTTGTTACCGATTTATTAAAATTTTTTGTGCCACATCACGCGTTCAAATGTGAATGTGGGATGGGGTAGAATGTTGGGCTTTGGTTTTTTTGTCATGGCGCGTCGCGCCGGCTTTCTAATCGCGATGACGGCGGGTCTCGCCGGATGTTCGGGGTTTAACTTCGACAAAAAGCCGCTGGCCTCATCCGGATCCTCTTCCGCCATGATCCCTGTTGCGCAGGTCTATCCAGTTCACGGCGTTGATGTGTCGCGCTATCAGGGCCAGATTGATTGGCATGAGGCACGCAAAGGCGGCACGCGCTTCGCTTATATCAAAGCGACTGAGGGCGGTGATCATGCCGATGAAAATTTCGCCCTTCATTGGATGATGGCGAAGGATGCCGGTGTGCCGCGCGGCGCCTATCATTTCTATTATTGGTGTCGGCCGGTGCAGGATCAAATCAAATGGTTCTTTAATCACGTGCCCGTTGAAAAAGATGCGTTGCCGCCTGTGCTCGATGTCGAGTGGTATGGGGCCGCGAGTGAAAAATGCCCGAAGAAAGTGCCGCGCGATCAGGCGCTCAAATCGATCCGCACTTTTTTGACTGCGGTTGAAAAGCACTATGGCAAAAAGCCAATGATTTATACGACGATCGATTTTTATCGCGATATCATCGATGGTGATTTACATGATTATCCGTTGTGGGTGCGCACTGTGAATGCGCAACCGCATGAACGTTACGGTGATCGCCGCTGGGCCATGTGGCAATATACGGATCAAGGTCGCGTACCGGGCATTAAAGGTAATGTTGATCGCAATGTGTTTGCGGGCGATGAAACCGCTTGGCGTCAATTCGCAGGCCCTGCTTTTGTTCCTCACGCGCCGAAGGCGAATGCGGTGGCGATGAATTGAGATAAGCAGTTCAAATAGAGAACAATCTAAAAAAGCGGGGCCGGAGCCCCGCTTTCTCGTTCTTTCAGGATACGCGTTCCGCTTACCGGAGCAATTGGAGGATGGACTGGTCAGACTGCTTCGTGGCCGAGAGAATGGCCTGTGCGAAGCTCTGTTGAACCTGAAGGGCCGCTGTCATCGTGCTGACCTGTGTCATGTCAGCTGCGGTCAGGTTGTTGGCCGAGTCATTCAGGAGGCTAATGATCGCCACGTTAAAGTCGCTTCGATTTTGGATGGTGCTTTGGAACTGACCAACTTGCGCAACGCCGAGCTGGATTGTTGTCTGCGCGGCTGTCAATTTGTTGATCGCGGCCTGTAGACCGGTCAGCGGGTTACCGCTGGCATCAACAGAGTCAACATTGGTCGCGAAATTATTCGCATAATCCTGCGCGCCGGTCGCGTTGACCAATCCAAGGCCGGTTGAGCCGTAGCTTGCGGCGGTACCATCTGACTTTGTTAACTGGATCGTGCTGCCGATGCCCTTTTCATTGAAGGTCGCCACCAATGAATCGCCATTGAGCAAGTTGATCCCTGAAACTGAAGCATCCTTTAAGTACTGGTCAAGGGCGGTAAGAGCCAGTTTGTAAGAAGCCGCAGCTGCAGCACGTTTGGTATCAGCCGCAACAGCACCTGTACCGGCCGTATAGACGTTTTTCTGACCGGTATAAGAAACCGACTGACCAGCCGTACCAGAAGTGCCACCGTTGCTCTGCGCATCGGTCGAATAGGTTGAGTTTGCTTGGGTTGCCGTGCGGCCCGCAGTCATCATATTTGTGACGTTATTGGTCAATGCACCCATTGCGTATGATACGACAGACATGCCGAGATTCGTATTGGTGGTACCGTCATTATTCATGACGTTGTTTACCGTCATGCTATAGATAAGCGAGTTATTGGCACCGGCCGCGGGAGCAGAAACGTTAATATAGCCCGCGCTATTGGACTGCGCGCCCGCCGTGTTCATGCCCTGAATGGAGTTCATCAAGGCTGATATCGTTGTGACATTGACAGCATTGGCCGCGCTTGATCCGTCGCCCGCACCTACGACTGCATCACCTGCTGCAGCAATGCGTACATAGTTGGTTTTACCGCTGACCGAAAACGAATAAACATTGCCTTGTGTCAGTTTCTGGCCACCAATAGCAATGGCGTTACCGTTAGCGTTGAAGAAAGTCGAGTTGCCGTTAATGGCAATATTTGTTGCGACACCTGCAGCATTGACGGAGGTAAACGACATCGCCGCGGTTGTTGTGGTGTCGCCGGTTTGCGAGAAACCACCGCCCGTTCCAACAACCTGAGCCTGAGTCTGAGACGCCGATTTCAGCTGATCAAGCGTGTCACTGATCGTCTTGCTGATCGACGAAAGACCGGTGCTGGCGGCTTTGATGGTACCCAAGTTTTGCGAGAGTGTCGAGTTGATGCTGCTCAGACGGCTCGCGCGATCTGTGTAGGTCTGCGAGCTGAGATAGGCTGCTAGTCCATCTGATGCATTGCTAATCTTTTTACCTGAAAGCGCTTGCGCTTGGAGGTCTTGGAGTTGGGAGTTGATGCCAACAAGGGCATTCATGCCGGCGGCCATTGCAATAGACATAGACATTCGTGTTCATCCTTCTGATGAGTGGAGCTTTGTTTCGCTCCGAGGTTACGCTGCGTCCTGCAGCGCGCAGAAGGATCATGGGTGGAGGCGTGCCACTCCATAGAGTCGGCAAAGTCCCGAGGAATATGGTAAATTTCAGTGTAAATTAAAATTTGAGGTTGATTTTAATTATTGGTGCAACCAAAAAAATGCACGCAACAGATTTATCATGATCGCGCAGCTCGCATCGCGAGCGTTAACAAATTCTTAATCGTACCCTCGTTTTCACACGGTCTTTTCCGTCCGCGGTGGCGAATGCTGTGGCTGTTCAGCATTGGTATCCGCAGTTGTTTCATTTTGCCGTGCATAGGCGCGCAAGCGCAATAACGCTTCTTCTGGGCTTTGGCTGACTGTCTGACCGCTATGTTCATCAATGACACGGAAGACAACTGAGCCGGTTTCCCAGTCGATTGTTGTGCGTCTCACCGTAGCATTGGGAGCGGGTTTAGCCTCGGCCGATGGGGCGGGTTTGGTGGGGGCGTTTTTTTCGTCCCCTTCAGTTTGTGTTTCGGTCTTTGTATTCTGAAAGCGCGGTACGCCGGTTTCGGTGTCCGCGACGGAAACCCTATTCAGGGAAGAAGGAATCGCGGTGGAAGTCATGGGCTCAAGTCCTCAAGATCGAGTCAATCCTTAAGAGAGTGACCAAGGGACCTTCGTTATAGGCTCTAATCTCCAAAAAAATCGTATGAAATATCCCTCAATTACAGTTAGAATTTGAATTGAAAATTTCTTGCCTTAGCTTTTGCGCGAAATGATCAGGGGTTGAACCCGCGTTAACGCATTTTGTCCCGGCATTTTCCCATTCCGATTATAGACATCAAGTGCGCGCGGCGCTTCGACATCATGGGCAAGACCGCGAATAAGATGTTCCGACGCCTTGTTCAATGTCTGCAAAACTTTGATATTGGCATCGAGTGCTGCTTCAAAACGGGATTGGCGCGCCTTTAGGCGATCGAGTCCCTGTGGTTTAAATCGCGCAAGTGCAACGGCGTTATCTTTAAGCTTCAATACATCGCGATGATAGGTTTCCGTGAGCTGGCTTTTCTTTTCAAAAAGTGCAAAAGCGTCGCGTAGCCGTGCCTCAGCGAGGCGATCTGTCTCTTCGCGTATTAGCGTTTCTACCGCATCAAGCCGTTCTTCAACCAGCTTGCATAGGGCCTCAGCATCACTTTCTGAATTGATTACGGGCCGCGTGAGCGGAACAGAGTTTTTAGTCGGATGTGTCATTGTGTGTTTCCGGAAGCTTGGAGGGCTATGAGTTCGGCATGAACACTACGGGCGATGCCGACGCCACCGGAACGGGATACGCTTTTGGCCAATTCATCAGTGAGCATGGCGCGCCAGGCATCACCGCCTGCGCCTTGTCCACCGAGCGGGCCATCACCATCGAGCAACGATGTCATTTGCCCGAACATTGATGCGAGAAATGTTGTTTCAAAGTCTTCTGCAAGGGATGCGAGTTTAGAATTTGATTTCTGTAATTCTGTTTGAAGCGGTGCTGATCCGAGAAGCGCAATCGTCATCACATCACCTCGATTTCAGCTTGCAAGGCACCGGCTGCTTTGATCGCTTGAAGGATCGAGATGATATCGCGCGGCCCGATACCCAGCGCATTTAATCCGTCGACCAATTCTTTCAGCGTCACACTATCTTTGAGCACGGCGAGTTTATTGTTCTGCCCTTGATCAACTTGAATGGTCGTGCGTGGTACAACAACGGTCTGCGCTTGATCACCCGTAAACGGTCCCGGCTGGCTAACCAGCGGTTGTTCGGTGATGGAGATGGTGAGATTGCCTTGTGCAATCGCAACCGTCGAAACGCGCACATCTTTACCCATAACAATCACGCCCGTGCGCTCATCGATCACAACGCGCGCGACTTGATCAGGATCAACACGCAATTGCTCGATCTCGGTGAGCAATTGCACCATATTGCCTTTGAAGTTCTTCGGGATTGCGAGATTGACGGTTGAGGGATCGGTTGGCTCGGCTGCGGGGGCTGCCATAAATTCATTGATAGCCAAGGCAATGCGTCGACCTGTTGTGAGATCAGGATTGCGTAAGGCCAATCTCACCACACGCGTATCTTTGAACTGATAATCGATTTCTTGCTCAATCAGCGCGCCATTCGAAATGCGTCCGACTGTCGGCACGCCGCGTGTGAGACTTGCAGCTGCGCCTTCGGCTTGAAAGCCAGCAATGGCGACAGAGCCTTGCGCCACGGCATAGATTTCGCCCGTGGCGCCCATGAGCGGTGTAACGAGCAATGTTCCGCCTTGCAGACTCTTAGCATCACCAAGCGCCGATACGGTCACATCAATGCGTGAGCCTTTGCGTCCGAATGCGGGAAGATCAGCGGTCACCATCACGGCGGCGACATTTGCTGTGCGCAAATTCGCACCGCGCGTGTTGACGCCGAGGCGTTCAAGCATTGCGGTTAAACTTTGTTTCGTGAAGGGCGCGTTGTTGAGCGTATCGCCGCTCCCGTTCAACCCGACAACAAGGCCATAACCAACAAGCTGGTTTTGTCTCACGCCTTCAACGGAGGCGAGGTCTTTGATGCGCGATGTTTCCGCATGAAGCGGATTGGGAGAGATCATCCCGATCATGCAGGCGAGGGTCAGCGTTTTTAAGATCATCATCCGCACGGGGGTCTCTCCAGCGCCTTGAGAGGCTCAAATTGGCTCACCTCTGCTAAAGCGAACCGCATGCCAGCAGAGAAGCCATCACAAACCGTTGAAATGACGCATCAAATTTTATTGATCGGCGCGATGCCTTCTTTCATAGGGCAAGTTTTTCAATTCAATTGGGTAGGTTTTGCCGTGCGATTAAGATTTATTTAACCTTGTTTTTCGAGAGTGGAGCTTAGATTTTTTCAGGGAGCGCGTGTCATGCGGATCACGACCTCATCGGGATCGACGGTGACATCCGGAACCGCGCGCTCGGCTTCTGCGAGCGGCTCCGCCCGATTCGAGATTGGCGGAGAAGCATCAGCACCAAATGCCCCTTCCAAGACGATTGCGACAATCGGTCTCAGCGCTGTTTTGACTCTTCAAGATGAGGGCGAAACACCCTCTGAGCGCCGCCGCCGCCAGATCCGGCGCGGGGTTGGCATTCTCGATGCGCTTGAGGCGCTAAAACGCGACATGGTGCTTGGAAGGCTCGGAGAGACGAGTTTTTCGCAGCTCTCGGGCGCTCTTTCTATGGTGTCGCCTCATGATCTTGATGCTGAAGCGGGCAAAATTTTGCGTGCCATTGATGTGCGGGCCGCGGTTGAGCTTGCCAAAGGCGGCCGGTGAGCTGTTCACAGCCTCTTCGATGATTGTCGTAGCGCTGTCGCAATTTTTTAGCTAACAGACACGCGATTAACGGGTTCGTATCACCAGTCCGGGTGATTTAGCTCGGAAAGGGTGGATGGGATGCCAAAGCGGCAGGGTAAAAGAATGGCTACCGCAGTCACGCTCGACCACGACTATCGGCCGTCCGAGGACGAGCCCTTCATGAATGAAAGACAGCGCCAATATTTCCGAAAGAAATTATTGGCCTGGAAAGACGATATTTTGCGCGAGGCGCGCGAGACCATCGCCAATCTTCAAAATGATAGCGAGAACCATCCCGACATCGCGGATCGTGCGTCTTCTGAAACTGATCGTTCGATTGAACTTCGTTCGCGGGATCGCCAGCGCAAATTGATTGCGAAGATCGACTCGGCTCTCGCGCGGCTTGATGATGGCACATATGGCTATTGCGAAGAGACGGGCGAACCGATTTCGATCAAGCGTCTTGATGCGCGTCCCATCGCGACGCTTTCGATTGAAGCGCAAGAGCGCCACGAGCGTAACGAGCGCGTTCATCGCGACGATTGAGCGCGTTTACGGTTGCTCTTTGATCAGTTGTAATTTTATTACTCGGACAAATGTCCCGCGCGTTCGCGCTTTGTCGCGACATAACGTAGATTTGACGGGTTCTCACGTCCGAAGAGACGCCGATGTCCTACGACATCAATGCCTGCGCGTTTCATCGCATCAATCTTGTCGGGATTATTGGTGATGAGCGTTATTGTGTTCACGCCCAATGCCTCAAGCATCGCGGCCGCAAAATCGAAATGACGTTGGTCCATGCCCAGCCCTAATTCAGCATCGGCATCGTAGGTATCCAAGCCCTCATCTTGAAGTTTGTAAGCGCGGATTTTGTTGGCCAATCCTGCGCCGCGTCCTTCTTGATCGAGATAGAGAAGATAACCACCGCCTTGCGCGGCCATCATGCGCACAGCTTCGCGCAATTGATCACCGCAATCACATTTGAGACTACCAAAGAGATCGCCCGTGAGACATGCAGAATGAAGCCGTACAAGCACAGGGGTATTGGCATCAGGCGTACCCACCTTAACGGCCACTTGATCGCGCAAACCTTCACCACCACGAAAGACGATGAATTCGCTTTGCTCCGCGCCTTCGAGCGGAACGGGCGCGCGCGAGACAAGAGTGAGTTTCGTTGCGGCCTGTTTGCGATAATGTTCAATCGTCGGGCTTAGTTGAAAGCGCAAGAATTCGTTCGGCATCGAGCCGGGGCAGAGCCAAGGCGCCGGCACTTTCGCGTTGCACGCCCAGGCGCGCCAACCGCCTTTCAGTTAGAACGAGATGCGCCTTGCCTTCGGCGAGAGCGGAGAGCGCAGAGAGCATGCGCAAATCAGCGCTGTCAGCTGAAGCGATCAAGCCGGACCGGTCGCCATCAATCAGGAGAATGGGACGACCCGCGCGCAATTCTGCAATCGCACGCTCGACGGAAAGCCGGTCGAAATTCTCGATCAAACGGGGCGGGCGCGGGCTTGGCATGGGGTAATGGATGCTTCGGATCAGGATAGGTCAAATAAGGTGGGGATTAGCCCCTACACCGAGATTTATTAGGCTTTCACCGCGTTCCTGTCCATTGGTGAAGAGGGTTTACGCCTTGCCGCGCTGCCGAAGCTTTCTGGCATTCTTGCATAAAGGCACTCAGGCGTTGCGGTCGATATAGGCCCGAACCGACGCAAAAACCGCTTCGAACATGGCATTCGTCAGAACGCCCGTATTCGTATTGTAGCGGGAGCAATGATAGCTGTCGAAGAGCATCGGGCCATCGAGCTCATGCGTTGCTCCATGCGCAAAGGGATGCGCGGAAAGAGTCTCGCCGAAGCTTTTGATCACGGCGTCATGCGCGATACGGCCGAGAGCCACTATGGCGTGCAGGCCTTTGAGTGAGTCGATGGTTTTTTCGAGATAGGGTCTGCAGGTGCGGATTTCAGCCGGTGTAGGCTTGTTCTCAGGGGGCACGCAGCGCACGGCATTGGTGATCTGTGCGTCGATGAGCGTCAGCCCATCATCGGGCCGCGCATCGAACACGCCGCGCGCAAAACCGAATTTGATCAAAGTGCTGTAGAGAAGATCACCTGCATAATCGCCGGTGAAGGGGCGGCCTGTGCGGTTCGCCCCTTTGAGGCCGGGGGCTAAGCCGACGATCAAGAGTTTGGCCGTAACAGGACCAAAAGAGGGGACAGGCGCATTATGCCAGTCGGGATTGTCGTGACGTGACGATAATCTATAGGCGACCAGCCGCGGACAGAGTTTACAATTCCGCGGCGGGTCGAGCGTTGTGGCCATAATCAGTTTAATACGCGACAGAACTCAGACGTCAGCCGGTTCAACGGCATCCGACGCGCGCGCGGGACGCTTTTCACGCGGGGCACGTTCAGGCACTTCGCGGGTATCACGCCCAATCTTCGGCAAGAGATTGACGATATCGATGAAATCATCGGCCTGACGGCGCAATTCATCGGCCACCATAGGCGGCTGCGAATTGATGGTCGAAACAACGGACACTTTCAAACCCTTGCGCTGCAAGGCTTCAACGAGCGAACGGAAATCGCCATCGCCTGAAAAAATGACGGCATGATTGATGAAGGGCGCAAGCTCCAAGGCATCGATGGCGAGTTCGATGTCCATATTGCCTTTCATTTTCCGGCGACCCGTCGAGTCGACATATTCCTTCGCGGGCTTTGTGACGACACGGAAGCCATTATAGTCGAGCCAATCGATCAGCGGGCGGATCGATGAATATTCCTGATCTTCAACAAGGGCAGTGTAATAATAGGCGCGGAGTAGATTTCCGCGTGACTGAAATTCTTTCAGCAAGCGCCGATAATCGACATCGAAGCCCAGCGATTTTGCTGTCGCATGGAGATTGGCACCATCGATGAAAAGGGCGATGCGTTCACCTGAACTCATGGGTTATTTTCTTTCCTATGGCTCAGCGCCGTCAGAGCCGTTGCAATAAATGATCAAAAACGCCAGGTCCGGCCAACGGGCCGTGCGACGCAACCTGCAATAAATTGAATAAGAACCAACTTCCTTATTGGTTGCTCTTTTAGGGATTTTCCTCATCTTTCGTCAAGGCATAAGGAAAAAATCGTCCATTTGTGTCTAATTTGGGGCTTTCGGCGCTCAATTTTGCAGATTTATGAGAAAGTTCTCCCGAAAACCTTGCATGAACCCCTTGGCCTGTGTATCAGACGCCCTCATTCCCGTTCCGGCCAGCACAGGAGACTGAGCGTCCATGGCTCGCGTCACCGTTGAAGATTGCATCGAAAAAGTAGACAACCGCTTCGAGCTCGTTCTGCTCGCAAGCCACCGCGCTCGTATGATTTCGGCAGGATCGCCGCTCACAATCGATCGTGATCGTGATAAAAACCCGGTCGTGGCGCTCCGTGAAATTGCGGACTCGACGATTTCGCCTGAAGATCTCAAAGAAGATTTGATCCATTCGCTCCAGAAGCATGTCGATGTTGACGAGCCGGAAGCGGAAGCTGTGCCAATGATCGGTGCTGCACCTGCCGCCAATGACGACGCCAATGTCGAATTTGATCGCATGACGGAAGAAGATCTGTTGCGCGGTCTTGATGGCCTTGTGCCGCCTTCGGGCTCGGATGACGACGCGGACTGATCTCGTCGCATTTCGGTTAAGAAAATTCCAAGCCCGGCTCGTTTCGCCGGGCTTTTTCTTTGTGTCTTAACGCTGTTTCTTGGTCATCCCTTGCGAAGTGGCGTCTAAATCGCGATAGTTTCGGGGTCCGCTTCCTCATCTTTAGCGGATTTGTGCCTGGGGAGACTATGACCGCGTCATGATGCGACAATACGAGCTTGTCGAGAAGGTCAAAGCCTATAATCCGCAAACGGATGAGGCACTGCTCAACCGCGCCTATGTCTATGCGATGCGCGCTCATGGCCATCAGAAACGGGCTTCCGGTGCGCCCTATATTTCGCACCCGCTCGAAGTCGCAGCCATTCTGACCGATCTGAAGCTAGATGACGCGACCATCGTCGCGGCTTTGTTGCATGACACGATTGAAGATACGGAAACGACGCGCGAGGAAATTGATCGGCTGTTCGGGGCAGAGATTGGTCATCTTGTCGAAGGCCTGACAAAGATTCAAAAACTCGATCTCGTTTCCAAAAAAGCCGCACAAGCTGAAAATCTGCGCAAGCTCCTTTTGGCGATTGCCGATGATGTGCGCGTGCTTTTGATCAAACTCGCTGATCGCCTTCACAATATGCGCACGCTCCAATTCATGGCCGAGGCCAAGCGCGCGCGTATTGCTGAAGAGACGCTTGATATTTATGCGCCGCTCGCGGGCCGCATGGGGATGCAAGATCTTCGCGAAGAGCTTGAGGATCTCGCCTTCCGTCATTTTTCACCAGACGCCTATCAAGCGATTAAAAATCGCCTTGAAGAATTGAGCGAGAAAAGCGAACCGGTGATCGGGCGAATTGAAAAAGAACTTTCGCAAAAATTATCGACATCAGGCATTCATGCGAGCGTCAAAGGACGGTTGAAGCGCGCTTATTCAATCTGGAAAAAGATGGAACGCAAATCGGTTTCCTTCGAGCAGCTCTCGGATATTTTCGGGTTCCGCGTTGTCGTAGATACGCTTGCGGCCTGTTACGCCACGCTCGGCATTGTGCATACAACATGGCAAGTCGTGCCTGGACGCTTCAAAGATTATATCTCCACACCGAAACAAAATGATTATCGGTCGATCCACACAACTGTTGTTGGTCCGGGCAAACAACGTGTTGAACTTCAAATTCGTACCGAAGATATGGACCGTATCGCGGAATACGGCATCGCCGCTCACGCGATTTATAAAGATGGACGAGCCTTACCCTCATCCGCGAAAGAGTCGAGCGAGAGCAATGTCTATGCGTGGTTGAGACGCACGCTTGAGACGCTTTCAGAAGGGGATAGTGCTGAAGAATTTCTTGAACATACAAAACTTGAACTCTTTCATGATCAGGTTTTCTGTTTCACGCCCAAGGGTCAATTGATTGCCCTACCGCAGAACGCTACGCCGATCGATTTTGCTTATGCCGTTCACACCAATGTCGGTGACACGGCTGTGGGCGCGAAGGTGAACGGTGTGCTCGTGCCTTTGGTGTCCACCTTGCGCAATGGTGATGAAGTTGAAATCGTCCGCGCTGAAGGGCAATCACCGCCCTCAGCATGGGAAGAAATCGTTGTCACCGGAAAAGCGCGCGCCGCGATAAGGCGCGCGACTCGTGCGGCAGTTCGCAAGCAATATGCAGGCCTGGGACAAAAGATTATCGAACGCGCCTTCGAGCGGTTCGGCAAAGAGTTTTCCGAAGAGCGCTTGAAGGCCGCATTGCCCCGTCTTGCGCGCGCGACTCTTGAAGATGTTTTGGCGGCGGTCGGCCGCGGAGAAATGTATTCCGGCGACGTGGTGAAGGCTGTCTATCCGGATTATCGCGAAGAGCAGGCAGCAGGCGCAGGCGCTAATCTAGCTGAGGGTGGTTGGTTTGGCGTGAAAGGGGGGCAGGGCCTCGTATTCAAAGTGCCGGGCTCTAGTGAAGGCGATGGTGGCGGCGACATGTCCCGGGCGATTCCGATCCGCGGCATTGGCGGTGATCTGCCGGTACAATTCGCGCCCAATGGCGGGGCCGTGCCCGGCGACCGGATCATTGGCATTCTTACGCCCGGTGTCGGGATCACGATCTATCCGATCCAGTCTCCCGCTTTGACCGCATTTGATGACGAGCCTGAACGCTGGCTCGATGTGCGCTGGGATATTGATGAACAGCATCCGCAACGTTTTCCGGCCCAGTTGAATATCACGGTTATCAATGAGCCGGGGGCCTTGGCTCAGGTGGCCACAGTGATCGGCGAAAGCGATGGGAATATTGATTCCATGTCGATTGCCGGAAAGACCGCTGATTATCGGGAAATGGTGATCAATCTCGAAGTGTGGGATCTCAAGCATTTGAATTCGATCATCAGCCAGCTGAAGACCAAGCCGGTGATCAGCGCTGTTCAACGTGTGAATGGCTGATCGGCTCACGAAGCGGGGATAAAAGCGCTTCGGGGGGTCGAAAGGCCCCAAAATCATGCTAGAGAGCGCCGATTGAACGAAAGCCCGCCCGATAGGAGCTGATTGCTATGAAAGAAGATGAGGTTCTTGCCGAATTCCGCGCGGCGGGCGCGTTGCTCGAAGGCCATTTCATTCTGTCGTCGGGCTTGAGAAGCCCCGTATTCTTGCAAAAGATGTTTATCTTTCAGGATCCCATTCGGACCGAGCGTTTATGCCGCGCGTTAGCCAAAAAGATTGAAGACCGCTTTGGCAAAATCGATGTTGTTGTATCGCCTGCGGTGGGCGGCATTGTGCCGGGTTATGAGACAGCGCGTCATCTCGGTGCGAAAGCGATTTTCGTTGAGCGTGAAGAGGGGCGCTTTCAATTGCGCCGGGGCTTCACCATTCCCGATGAAGCGAAAGTCTTGATTGTTGAAGATATCATCACAACTGGTTTGTCATCACGTGAATGTATCGAGTCGATTTCTGCACTCACAAAGAATTTGGTTGGCGAAGCCTGTTTGATTGACCGTTCAGCCGGTAAGGCCGATCTTGGTATTCCTTATGTCGCCTTAGCGACGCTCGATATTCCCACTTATCCTGCCGACCAACTTCCGCCTGAATTGGCAGCCATTCCTCCGATCAAGCCCGGGAGCCGGGCGCTGAAGGCCTAAACACCAATGTCACTTCTTCCGCCCATTCGTCTTGGTTTGAATATCGATCACGTCGCGACCATTCGGAATGCGCGAGGCGGGAATAATCCCGATCCGGTTCGCGCGGCGTTGATGGCGGTTGAAACGGGCGTTGACGGTATTACCGCGCATTTGCGCGAAGATCGTCGCCATATTCGCGATGAAGATATGGCGCGGTTGAAGCTTGAATTGACGAAGCCGTTGAATTTTGAAATGGCCGCGACGGAAGAGATGAAGGCAATCGCGCTGCGTGTAAAACCTCATGCTGCCTGTCTTGTGCCGGAAAAGCGTCAAGAGCGCACGACCGAAGGTGGGCTCGACGTTGTCGGCCAACATAATCATTTGAAGCCCTATATTGCGGAGTTGGCAGCAGCGGGCATTCGCGTATCATTGTTCATCGAGCCTGATCGCAAA